>NZ_JBEYVJ010000293.1:0-9179 GCF_040643935.1 Kitasatospora sp. NPDC047058
ACATAGTCGCCCAACGAGTTGGTTGCCTTAGTGACGTGTGTACCGTCGTGTTCTCTTCCGATGCGCTGGGGCCGGGGCCGCGGCCGCCGCCGGGGCCGCGGCCGGGGGCGTCAGCACCACGATCCGGGGCGCGGCGGTGCTCACCGCGGAGACGGCGACCCCCTGCGCGGGCTCGGTCCAGTCCAGCAGGTGAAGGTCCTGGTAGCGGCTGCGCAGCGGCCCGTCGGCCGGGACGTCGAGCGGCAGCGCGGAGAGGTCGACGGTGGCGAGCCCGTCCAGGCTGGCCCGCCCGAGCTTGATCAGCGACTCCTTCCGCACCCACAGCCGCAGGAACGCCAGCTCCGGCTCCGGGTGCGCCTCGACCCGGCGCAGCTCGGCGGGGCTGAGCACCCGCCCGGCGACGTCGAGCTGCGTGCCGGTGCGCGTGGTCAGCTCGACGTCGACGCCGACCGGGTGGTGCCCGGCGGCGGCCGCCACCACGCCGTTGGTGTGGGAGAGGCTGACGTGGACGTCCGGGTGGTCCGGCAGGTACGGCCGGCCGTGGTCCGTCTTCTCGCAGTCGGGGCAGTGCTGGGCCAGCGTCAGCGAGTCGGCGGGGACGCCGAGCAGCCGGGCGGCGCAGAACCGGACCAGGATGTGCGCGGCGGTGTAGTCGACCCGCCCCGCGTCGCGCCGGAACCGGGCGGCGCGTACGTGCTCCTGTTCGGTGAGCAGGTGCTCGCCGGCTTCGGGGTGTCGCAGGACGTCGGTGCTGGCCGCGACGGCGGCGAGCGGGGCGTGCGGGTCCTGGTGGTGCTCCTGCTCCTCGGAAGTCATGGCTCCAACCTAGCGGGCGGTGGACGGCGGCACGGCGGTTGGCCGGTACGGAGGAGTCCCGGACCGGTGCCGGCAGTCCGTGGGGGCGTGCCCGGTGCGCGCCGTGACGGTCAGGGCGCCGGGTAGTCCGCCAGCCCCGCCCGCAGCAGGCCGAAGGCCGCCGCGGCCGCCGTCTCGACCCGGGTGCGGACGACCGCGACCGGTTCGCCCGCCACGATGCCCCGCCGGATCTCGGCGAGCACCGCGCGGTGCGCCCCCGCCAGGGCGCCCGCCAGCAGCCGGGGCAGCGGGTCGTCCGGCTCCGCGCCCGACTCCTCGGCGAGTGCCTCGGCGAGCGCCGCCTCGGCGCGTTCGCCCAGCTCCAGCAGCCGGGCCTGCAGCGCCGGGCTCTCGGCGATCATCCGCCAGAACACGGTGGCTTCGGTGCTCAGCCCGTACGTCGGCTCCCCTTCCGCCAGCCCGGCCAGCAGGTCGGCCCGGACTGCGTCGACGGCCGGGCTGCCCGCCGGCCGCTGCCGCACCACGTGCGCCAGGTGGGCCACCACCTCGTCCTGACGGTCGAAGAAGAGGTCCTCCTTGGTCGGGAAGTAGTTGAACACCGTGTTGGCCGAGACGCCGGCGGCTCTGGCCACCTCGGCCACGGTGACCCGGTCGAACCCGCGCTCGGCGAACAGGCCCATCGCGGTGTCGGAAAGCAGGGTGCGGGTCTGCTGCTTCTTGAGCTGGCGCAGGCCCACGGCGGGAGCCGGGGCGGTGGCCGTGGCGGCCGGCTCGGAAGAAGCCCCGGGAGCGGGCCCGGCAGGAGGCACTGCTGGGGTCATGCGGACATCATGCCGGAATCCTGGTGCCGCACAAAATTTGGAGTGACACCAAAAATATCGGCTACGGTGGCGGCATGACCTTCACCTTCGGCATCTACCCCGGCGGCCTGCTCGGCGACGAGACCGGCGTGATCGAACCCGTCCGCCCCGACGACCCGGCCCGGATCACCGCGGCCCTGCGGGAACTCCAGGGCGCGGCGCCCGCCTTCCTGGTGCGCGCCTACCGCTCGTACACCGACGCGGTACCCGTTGCGGCGGCCACCCCTTCCGAGCCCGGGCGCTACGCGGCCGAGGGCCGCCGGCTCGACCTGGTGCTCCAGTTCCGCGAGCCGAGCGGGCGGCTGGACGGTTGGCTGGAGCACGTACGGCACACCGTCCGGACCGAGGGGCACCTGATCGGCGCGCTGCAGATCTGCGAGGAGCCGAACGCCGACCTGCCCCCGGTGGACGGCAGCATCCCCAACGTCCGCCGGGCGCTCGTCCAGGGGGTGGTCGCGGCCAAGGAGGAGGCGCTCGCCTGCGGGTACGACCTCGCGGTCGGGTTCAACGCGGCGCTGAACCTCGACCCCGCGGACACCTTCTGGGCGGAGCTCGGCACGCTCGCCGACGAGCGGTTCCACCGGGCGCTCGACTACGTCGGCCTGGACTTCTTCCCGGACGTCTTCCGGCCCGTCCGGCCGGAGCGGCTCGCCGAGGCGGTGGCCGGTGTGCTCACCGGCTTCCGGCGGGACGCGCTCGCCAAGGCCGGCATCGGATCGTCGGTGCCGATCCGGATCTGCGAGCACGGCTGGCCCACCGGCCCGGACCGCACCGAGCAGCGGCAGGCCGAGGTGGTGGAGGAGGTGATCCGGACGGTCGCCGGCCTGGCCGCCGAACTCACCGTCGACGGCTACGCGTTCTTCAGCCTGCGGGACGCGGACAGTGCGGGGGCCGGCCTCTTCGACCGGTTCGGCCTGCTCCGGGGGGACTACTCGCGCAAGCCGGCCTTCGACGTCTACCGGCGGCTGGTCGGGGAGCTGACCGCGCCGTGACGGCAGCGCCGGACGGCCCCTCGTCCGCGAAGACCTTGGGCCGTCCGGCGTCACCGGGCAGCAGCCGGCGGGCGCGGCTCAGCGCTCGTCGAAGAACCGCTCCACCGTGCCGCGCCGGGCCGCGACGGCGGAGACCGACTCGCCGACCACCCGCCCGGCCAGCTCGACGGCGAGCTCGCCGACGTCCTGCCGGAGCGTGACGGCGGCGAGCGCCTGGTCGACGGCTATCCGGGCGTTCGCCTCGGCGACCAGCCGGTCCCGCTCCCGGACGCCCTCCTCGCGGGCCGCCGCGATGGCCGCCGCGCCCTGCTCGGCGGCCTCCTGGCGGATCCGGGCCGCCTCGTGCCGCGCGTCCGCCAGCTCCCGTTCGCGGGTCCGGCGGACCAGCTCCGCCTCGGTGCGCAGCTCCTCGGCGCATTCCTCCCGGCCCTCGGTGGCATCCCGCCGGTCGGCCTGCACCCGGTCGATCCGCGGCAGGATCCTGCGGCCCAGCAGCCAGAACATCAGGAAGAAGCAGGCCAGCCCGACGATCAGTTCGGCCGGTTCGGGCTTCAGTGGTCCGAGTTCAACGTTCATGCATCCCTCCTATGATCTGACGATGGGTCATAGGAGAACCTGCCCGACCGTACGGGCTCGAACCCTTTCCGGCGGAGGCGGATGAGGCGGCCGGACGGGCTCCGGCCGCCTCATCCGCCTTCCCGTCAGGTCACCTCGCCGCGCCGGGAGAAGCGCTCCTCCCGCCACTCGCCGCTCTCCAGCACCTCGGCCAGCTGCCGCGCCGCGTCCCAGACGTCGGTGTACGACAGGTAGAGCGGGGTGAAGCCGAACCGCATCAGGTCCGGGGCGCGGAAGTCCCCGATCACGCCGCGCGCGATCAGCGCCTGGACCACCGGGTAGCCGTCGGCGTGCCGCAGCGCGACCTGGCTGCCGCGCCGGGCGTGCTCGCGCGGGGTGGCCACCTCGACCCCGTCCAGACCCTCCACCAGGCTGATGAACAGATCGGTCAGCGCGAGGCTCTTCGCCCGCACCGCCGCCAGGTCGGCCCGCTCCCAGACGTCCAGCGAGGACTCCAGCGCGGCCTGTCCGAGCAGCGAGGGCGAGCTGGTCAGGAACCGGCCGATGCCCTCCCTCGGGTCGTAGCCGGGCTCGAAGGCGAACGGGCGGGCGTGCCCGAACCAGCCGCTCAGCGGCTGCTCCGGCCCGGCCGCGAGGTGCCGCCCGGCCACGTACAGGAAGGCCGGCGAGCCGGGGCCGCCGTTGAGGTACTTGTAGGTGCAGCCGACCGCGAAGTCCGCGCCGCTCGCGCCGAGTTCGACCGGAAGGGCGCCCACCGAGTGGCAGACGTCCCAGATCATCAGGGCCCCGGCGGCCTGGACCCGGGCGGTGATCCCCGGCATGTCCAGCAGCTCGCCGGTGCGGTAGTCCACGTGCGAGAGGACGACGACGGCGACGTCCGCGTCCAGGTGCCGGTCCAGCTCCGCCGGGTCGACCAGGACGCTGCGCGCGCCGTCGAACAGCCCGGTCACGCCCTCGGCGATGTAGAGGTCGGTGGGGAAGGCCACCCGGTCGCCGAGCACCGTGCCGCGGCCGGGGCGCAGCCGCAGCGCGGCCGTCAGCACCTTGAACAGGTTGACCGAGGTGGTGTCGCAGACCACCACCTCCGCCGGGTCGGCGCCGATCAGCGGCGCGATCCGCCGGCCCAGCCGGTAGGGCTGCTCGAACCAGCCGGCGTCGTTCCAGCTGCGGATCAGCTCCCGGCCCCACTCCTCCTCGACCACCTGCCGCACCCGTCCGGGGGTGCGGGCCGGCAGTGCACCGAGGGAGTTGCCGTCCAGGTAGACGATCCCCTCGGGGAGTGCGAACTCCTTGCGGAACACCGCCAGCGGGTCGACGGCGTCCAGCGCCTCGCACTCCTCGCGCGTGATCATGCCCAACCTCTCGTTCCCGGCGCTCTCGTTCGCCCTCTGCTCGTTCGCCGGCCCGTTCGCCGACCTGTCCGCCGCCTGCTCGTCCAACGGCGCGCCCGCCGACGGCCCGGGCACGGCCGGCCCGCCCGTCGTCGGGCCGGTCACAGCTCGTCCCGGACGTTCCACAGCTCGGGGAAGACGTCCTGCTCGGCCGACTTGCGCAGCCAGGTCAGGCCGCTGGAGCCGCCCGAGCCGGGCTTGGCGCCCATCGCGCGCTTGACCGCCGCCAGGTGGCGCTGGCGCCAGCGGGTCACCCGCTCGGCGACGTCCAGCAGCGCCTCGGCGAGCGGCTGCAGCGCCGCGTACTCCGCCTCGTCGTAGACCCGCCGCCAGGCCGCCTCGACCGCCGGGTCGGCGTGGTGTCGCTGCTCCGAGGGCTCGTGCGGCACGTCCAGCCCGCGCCGGGCGAGCAGCGCCAGCGCGTCGTCGTACAGACCGGGGGAGCGCAGCGCCTCGCTCAGCTCGGCGCGCGTCTCCGGCACCTCGTCGTACATCCGCAGCAGGGCGGCGTTCTTGTTGCCGAGCAGGAACTCCAGGTGCAGGAAGGCCGAGGACTGGAAGCCCGAGGCCTCGCCGAACACCGAGCGGAAGGCGTTGAACTCCTGCGGCGTCATGGTCGCCAGCAGGTCCCAGGACTCGACCAGCACGTCCTGGACGTGGGTGCCGCGGCGCAGCGCGGCCAGCGCGGCCGGCAGGTCGTCCTCGCGCAGCGACTGCTGCGCCAGCGTCCACTCGTGCCGCAGCAGGCCGAAAAGCAGCTCCATCACCTGGGTGGTGACGATGAACGACAGCTCGGCGGGCACCTTGCTGCGCGGATTCTGCAGGCTGTGCAGCTCGGCCAGCCGCACGTAGCGGGCGTACGGGGTGCCGTGACCCGGTTCGCCGCCCCTACCGAATGACAGGCTGGGTGTCTCCACCGTGTCGTGCCCCATCCCGATCCCTCCTGATGACCCGCATCGTCGCGGGGCCCCATTGTGCGGCGGTTACCACCCGCTCTTGAATGGGCTCCGGACACCGCTCGGCCGCTCCTACTTGTCGTTCGAGTGGTATTTGGGCCGATCGTCCTTATGATCACAAAGCAGCGGAATCCAGCCAATCCGAACCCGCTGATCACGACCCACCGGGAGCCCCTCATGGACGCCGTCGACCGCCGCCTGCTGGCCGAACTGCAGGCCGATGCCAGGCTCTCCTACAACGAGCTCTCCCGCCGGGTGAGCCTCTCCGCGCCGGCCGTCGCCGAGCGGGTCCGCCGGCTGGAGGCGGACGGGGTGATCAGCGGGTACCACGCCCACGTCGACCCGGCCCGGGCCGGGCTGCCGATCACCGCGGTGGTCCAGCTCCAGTGCTACGGCCCGCGCTGCGTGCTGCGCGATCCCGAGGTGCCCAACTGGCCCGAGGTGCTCCAGCTGCACCGGGTGACCGGCGGGGCCTGCTGCGTGCTGGTGGTCGCGGTGCCGGCGATGGCCGACTTCGAGGCACTGACCGACCGCCTCGGCGGCTACGGCCAGCCGGCCAGCTCGATGATCCTCTCCAGCCCGGTGCCCTGGCGCCCCGTGGTCGTGCCCTGACCGGCCGTCCTCCCCGCCGTGCCGGCCGCTTCGCACCCCCCTCCCCGCGCACCGGCCGTTTCGCGCCGCACGGCGCGGCGCCCGGCCCGGCGGAACGGTAGGTTCCTCGCCATGCCGAACGACGACCGTCACATCCTGCTGCTCCCGGGCAGCCTGCGCGCCGGCTCCACCAACGAGACGGTGCTGCGCACCGCCGCCGCCGTCGCGGACTCGCTCCGGGGCGTCACCGCCACGTACTACACCGGCCTGGCCGCACTGCCGCACTTCAACCCCGACCACGACGCCGACCCGCTGCCGGCCCCGGTCGCCGGGCTGCGGGCCGCGATCGAGGCCGCCGACGCCCTGCTGATCTGCACCCCCGAGTACGCGGGCACCCTGCCCGGGGCGTTCAAGAACCTGCTCGACTGGACGGTCGGCGGCACCGAGATCTCGGACAAGCCGGCCGGCTGGATCAACGCCGCCGCCCCCGGTCGCGGCCAGGGCGCCGAGGCGACCCTGCGGACCGTGCTCGGCTACACCGGCGCGGCCGTGCTGGACGAGGCCTGCGTCCGGATCCCGCTGGACCGGCACGGTGTCGGCCCGGACGGCCTGGCCACCGACCCGCTGGTCCGGGACCGGATCGGCGAGGTGCTGGCCCGGCTGGCGGCCGGCTGACCGCACGGGCCCGCACCTGCCGGCCGGCCGGCGCCCGGGGTCCGTGCGAGTCCGGGTTCAGTGCGAGTCCGGCAGGTGCACGCCCAGCCCCGCCAGGCCCTTGAGGAACAGCTCCACGCCGACCGCGGCCAGCAGCAGGCCGAGCAGCCGGGAGAGCACCTCCAGCGAGGTCCGGTGGGTGCGCCGCATCAGCGGGGCCAGCGCCGCCACGCAGAAGTAGTTGATCACCACGACGGAGATGTAGGCCCCGGCGACGGTGGTGCGCCAGCCCCAGTCGTCCTTGACGAGCGAGGCCACCAGCACCGCCGTGACCGCCAGCGGGCTGGCGATGTACGGCAGCAGCAGCTCGCGGATGCCGTCCACCATCGGGTTGGACAGGTGTTCGTCGGCCTCGTCGGCGCCGGCGCCCAGGTGGATGCCGAGGACCAGCGCGACGGCGTAGACGAAGAAGATCGTCCCGCCGGCCAGCTGGAGCGACTGGTCGCTGATGTGGAACAGCGTGGTGACCGGGTCGGCGGTGTAGGCGAGCACCAGCCCGATCAGGGCGGAGATCACCGTGGACCAGGCCGCCAGCCGGCGCAGCTCCCCCGTGGAGCGGGTCGCCGCCAGCCGGGCGAACGACAGCAGGACCTTCGGCGGGCCGACGACGGCGAAGAAGGCGATGAAGGCGCTGCTCAGGTTGAAGACGAACATGGGCCAAGCATGGCCGGGACGATCATCGCAGCTCGACCGCCACGCCCTCGGAGCGCAAGGTGGCGAGGATCGCGTCGAAGTAGTCGAGCCGCCGGTCGCCGAGGAAGACGGTGCCGGTCAGGTGCCGGCGGGCGGTGTCGGAGTCCTCCCACACCAGGGTGAACGGGGGAGCGGGGCCGAACCCGCCGTGCAGGCAGTCGGCCAGCGCGTCGAGGTTGGAGCCGTAGTAGCCGCCGGGGCCGTTCAGGGCGGTGCCGAGGGCTGCGTAGAACGCCTCCCGGTCGGTGATCAGGTGGCCGTCCAGGACGTACGTGGGCCGCTCCGGCCGGGTGACGGTCATCCGCCGCTCCGCTCTGCTCGCTCCCGTTATTCCTCGCTCCTTCGATATTCGCCCGGATGGCGGTCCCGGGTCGAGTCCGCCCGCCCTTTCGGCTGCTATGGAAACCGGCTGCTACGCAAGCCGACACCTCCGCTGGAACGAGGACTCGACATGTGTCTGAACCGTAAGGACCTGGGCCTGCTGGCCCTGCGCGGCGCCGTCGGCGGGGTGCTGATCGCGCACGGCACCCAGAAGCTGTTCGGCTGGTTCGGTGGCGGCGGCCTGGAGGGCACCGCCAAGGCGATGGAGCACATGGGCTTCCATCCGGGCCGCCGGAGCGCCATCGCGGCGGGGCTCGGTGAGGCGGGCGGCGGCGCCATGCTCGTGGCGGGCCTGGCCACGCCGGCGGCCGGCGCGGTGGTGGCCGGCACCATGGCGGGCGCGGTCGCGGTGCACGCCCCGGCCGGCTTCTTCATGACCGCCGGCGGCTACGAGTACCCGGCGTTCCTCGGGGCGACCGGTCTGGCGCTGGGCCTGGCCGGGCCGGGCCGGTACTCGCTGGACCACCTGAGCGGCCATGCCTTCGACCGTCCGTGGGTGGGCGTGCTCGCCTTCGCGGGGAGCGCGGCGGCGGCGTACGGGGTGGTGGCCCGCCGGCGGCACGTGGTCCGGCTGCGCGAGGAGCGGGCCGCGGTGGAGGCCGAGTCGCAGGAGGGCTCCGGGCTGTCCTGAGCCCGTCCCCGGGTGCGGGGTGACGCGCTTGCCCGGGAAACCGGCCCCGGTGGCCGGCTTCCCGGGCACCGGCCCGCCGGGCTCGCCGCGCCGCGCCCGCCCTGCCCCGCCGCGCCCGCGCGCCTCACCCGGAAGCACCACCCCTGCTGGCGGCCGCGGGCGCCGTTCCGGAGGGTGGGCGGCAGGTGTGCCGGGCACTCCGGCGCCGGGCAGAATCGAGGACCCCGATGCATCGCCAGCCGGACCGTCAGCCGGACCACCACCCCGAGCGCCGGAGGCCGGCCCCCTGCCGGCCGACCGTGCAGGACCCGGACGCCCCCGTGGTCCGGCGCCCCCGCCGCGCCCTGGCGGGCGCCCTGGCCGCGGCCGTGCTCGGGGCGGCGGCGCTGGCCGGCTGTTCCTCGGACGGCAAGGCGAGCAGCGTCGTCTCCGCGGCGGAGTCCGGCCTCTCGGCCGCCGCTTCGGCCGCCGCCTCCGCCGCGGCGCTGGCCCGGCTGATCTGCGAGGAGCCTCTTGCGGGCACGCCTGGAGTCGAACACCGCTACGTGAACAGGGGGTTCATCCTGCTCGGACTCGCG
>NZ_JBEYVJ010000294.1:0-9163 GCF_040643935.1 Kitasatospora sp. NPDC047058
GGCGGCCATGAAGGGGCGGTTGCCGTAGCGCTCGGACAGGGCGCCGGCGATGGGCGCGACCACCATGGGTGTGGCGGTCCAGGGGAGGATCCACACCGGGGGCCTCCGGCGCCCCGCCGGCCCCCGCCGCACCGGCGGCGCCGTCCGCGGCCCCCCGTACCCCCTTGCATCCGGCGACCCCGAGCAGGGACATCCCGGCCGCGACCAGTAGCAATCTACGCGAAGTAATCTGACGATCAGACAGCATTCTGAATGCTTCCCCCGCCGGTCGCCGCACCTCCCAACGGCAACCCCGACGGCCCCCAGCACCACCCCAACGGCCGAAGCCGCGCTCCCCGCACCGGCCCCGCCCCGCCCCGGGGCGGACACCGCGCACCCGCGGCCCCGGCGGGACCGCTACGCTGACCTCCCCAGTGTGATGATCTGTCTTCAGAGGACGTAGCCATGACGTCAAGTCAGGACTTCGCCGACCTGTCCGGGAACGCCGCGGCCGGGCTGAGCGAGTGGGAGCGTTTCGGAGTCGACACCAGCGCCCCGCACTCCGCCCGCGTCTACGACTACTGGCTGGGCGGGAAGACCAACTTCCCGCCGGACCGCGCCATGGGCCGGGCCATCGAGGAGGCCGTCCCCAGCGTCAAGGCGATGGCGAAGGAGAACCGGGCGTTCCAGGGCCGCGCCGTCCGCCACCTCGCCGAGCAGCAGGGCATCCGCCAGTTCCTCGACCTCGGCACCGGCATCCCCACCTCACCGAACACCCACGAGATCGCCGAGGCGGCCAGCCCCGGCACCCGCGTGGTCTACGTCGACAACGACCCGATCGTGCTGGCCCACGCCCGGGCGCTGATGGTCTCCACCCCGGCCAGCCGCACCACCTACATCCACCAGGACCTCGGCAAGCCCGACGAGCTGCTCGCCGACCCGGCGCTCACCTCCACCCTGGACCTCGGCCGGCCGGTCGGCCTGCTGATGATCGCCGTGCTGATGCTGGTCGCCGACGAGGCCGACCCGTGGGGCAAGGTCGCCGCCCTGCGGGACGCGCTGCCCTCCGGCAGCTGCCTCGCCCTCACCCACCCCACCCAGGACTTCGACCCGGAGAGCGTGGCCAAGGTCGCCGAGGCGGCCCGGGCCGGCGGGATGACGCTGGTCCCGCGCACCCGCGACGAGGTCGCCCGGTTCTTCGACGGCTGGGAGCTGATCGAGCCGGGCGTCGCCCCCGTCATGGCCTGGCGCCCGGACGGCGAGCCGCCGGCCGACCCGCACGCCGCGTACTACTGGGGCGGCGTGGCCCGCAAGCCGTAGGACGTGCCGCGGCCGTGGGCGCGCGCCCGGCCGCGCCCACGGCGGAGCGGCTACTTCAGCAGCCGCGACAGCCGCCGGTCGGCCAGCGGCTTGCCGCCGGTCTGGCAGGTCGGGCAGTACTGCAGCGAGGAGTCGGCGAACGACACCTCGCGCACGGTGTCCCCGCAGACCGGGCACGGCTGCCCGGTCCGGCCGTGCACCCGCAGGCCCAGCTTCTTCTCCGCCTTGAGCTCCCCCGCGGCCAGCCCGCGGGAACGCTCCACCGCCTCGCGCAGCGTCGTCCCGAGCGCCTCGTACAGCAGGGCCGTCTCGTCCTCGGTCAGGCTGGACGCCAGCTTGTACGGGGACATCCGCGCGGCGTGCAGCACCTCGTCCGAATAGGCGTTGCCCACCCCGGCCAGCACGCTCTGGTCGCGCAGCACGCCCTTCAGCCGACGCCGCTCGCCCCGCAGCAGGCCGGCGAACGCGTCCAGGGTGAAGGCCGGGTCCAGCGGGTCCGGGCCGAGCCGGGCCACCCCGGGCACCTCGGCCGGGTCGCGCACCACGTACACCGCGAGGCCCTTCTTCGTCCCCGCCTCGGTGAGGTCGAAGCCGTCCCCGGCGTCCCCGGCCAGCCGCACCCGCAGCGCGAGCGGGTTCCTCCCGCCCGGCCGCGGGGGCTCGGCGGGCAGGCTCTCCTTCCACCGCAGCCAGCCGGCCCGGGCCAGGTGGATCACCAGGTGCAGGCCGCCGGCCTCGATGTCGAGGAACTTCCCGTGCCGGGTGACCGGGCCGACCGTCAAGCCCGCCAGCGCCGTCACCGGCGGGTCGTAGGTCTTGAGCGCGCTGATCGCCACCGGCTGGACCAGCGCGATCACGCGCCCGCTCAGCCGCTCGGACAGGAAGGCGCTGAGGGCCTCGACCTCGGGCAGCTCCGGCATGCGCCCAGTCTGGCGCAGCACGCCCGCCGCCGCCCGCCCGGCACGCCCCGCCATTGCCTGTCCCGCGCGGGTGGGCGCAGGCTGGAGGTGCCCGCGCACCGCGTGCACCGGTTCCCGAGGAGGTCCGGCCCGGCCATGAGCACGCTTGAGGAACAGATCGACGTCGACGCCCCGGCGCCGGCGGCCTGGGAACAGCTCCACCGGGTGCACGACTACCCGCGCTTCGTCCGCGGCGTGCACAGCGCCCACCCGCACGGCCGGAACCTGGCGCACCTCGGCGTGGAGATCGCCGGCGCCGAGCAGGACGTGGAGACCGAGATCATCGACCGCGGCCGGGGCCGGGTGATGGCCTGGCGGACCCTCGACGGCCTCCAGCTGCACGGTGCGTTCGCCCTGCTCCCGCTCGACGGGGGCCGCACCCGGGTGCAGATCCGGGTCGAGTACGACCCGGAGGCGGTGCACGAGGTGTTCGGCGGCCCGCGCGGCTTCGCGCTGGCCGGCGCGGTCGAGCGCGCCGTCCGGGCCGACCTGCAGCTGTTCCGGGAGCTGGTCGAGGCCCGGGCGGCGGCCGCCCGGCCACCGGAGGAGTGACCGATAAAGGGCGCATAAGCGCAGGTCAGGGGCATCGTGAGGATCCCCACAGCGGGCCTTCGGTGCCGTCGTCCGCCGGCCCTCCTGTGGCAGACTCGGATGTCATGCAGCGGTACACCGGCCCGGCCAGCCCGGCCTCCAGGACGCTCCGCGCGGCGGTCTTCGCCGCGCTGGTCGTGCTGCTCGCCGGCCTCGGCCAGGTGCTGGTCACCGGCCGCCCGCTGCCGCTCGGCACGCTCGCGGTGGCCGGCGCCGCCGTCTTCGCGGTGGCCTTCGCCCTCGCGGGCACGGAACGCCGGTACCCCGCGGTCGCGGCGGTCTTCCTGCCGCTGGAGCTGGGCCTGAGCGCCCTGTTCGACCTCGCCCAGACCTCCTGCCCCTCGCTGCCGCCCGGCTCCGCCCGCGGCTTCGAGCCGCTGCTCTGCGGCGGCGGATCGCTCGGCGGGTTCCTGCTGGGCCACGAGGCCGGCCGGTCCACCGGCGTGCTGCTCCTCGCGCTGCACACCGTGATCGCGCTCGCCGCCGCGTTCTGGCTGCGCCGCGCCGACGCGGCACTGACCGGCCTCACCCGGTCGATACGCATCCTCGGCGACTTCGCGCAGCGGTTCCCCGGCGCGGCCGGCCACCTGCGGCTCCTGCTCGCCGCGCCCGTCCCGGCCCGCCCGGTGGTACGGGTGCCGTTCCCGCGCGCCAGCCGGATCCGCGTCCCGGCCGGGGACGTCCTGCTCGGCCCCGCCGTCCGGCGCGGTCCGCCCGCACCGGTCCCGGCCGGCTGAGCAAGCCCTCCCCCGCTTTCTCCCCCGGCCGTCCCGCCGCGCGCGCCCGTACGCGCCTGCCCCGCTCCGCCCCGACCGGCCCACCCGCCGGCCGGCCGGCGTGAGCACCGGACCGAGAGCACAGGACGACACCCCGCCATGACCAAGCAGCCCCGCACCCCCCGTCCCTCCGGCAACGCCCCCCGCCCCTCCGGCGACCCCGGCCGCCGCGCCGCCACCGCGCAGATGCGGGCGGAGCGCGAGCGCGCCGAGCGCTCCGCCCGGATCCGCCGCCGGACCGTCATCGGCGGCGCCACCGCCGCCGTGCTCGCCCTCGCCGCCGGTGTGGCCTTCGCCGTCGGCGGCTCCTCGGGCCACGGCGCCGCCGACGGCCCGCTGGTCGTCCCGGCCAACGCGGGCGGCGCCGACGGGACCGTGATCACCTACGGCAAGGCCGACGCCCCCCACACGCTGGAGATCTACGAGGACTTCCGCTGCCCGTACTGCGGCCAGCTGGAGACCACCGACGGCAAGACCATCCAGCAGCTCGCCGACGCCGGCACCTACAAGATCGAGTACCACCTGGCGACCTTCCTGGACCAGGGCCTCGGCGGCAAGGGCTCGCGCACCGCGCTGGCCGCCGCGGGCGCGGCGCTCAACGAGGGCGTCGACAAGTTCAAGCAGTTCCACGACGTGCTGTACGCCAACCAGCCGGACGAGCGCAACGACGGCTTCGCCGACGTGAACCACCTGCTCGACCTGGCCGGACAGGTCCCGGGCCTGAAGACGGACGCCTTCGTCAAGGCCGTCCAGGACGGCACCTACGCGCCGTGGGCGGGCCAGGTGGACAAGGCCTTCGAGAAGAGCGGCGTCACCGGCACCCCGACCGTGAAGCTGGACGGGCAGAAGCTGGAGGTGTTCGCCGACGGCGCGGCCGTCCCGCCCGAGCAGTTCACCGCCCTGGTCAAGCAGGTGACCGGGTGACGTCCGCCGCCCCCGCCCGGACCTACGGCGCGAGCCGCCCGTTCGCCCTGCTGCTGGTGATCGGCGGCGCGCTCGGCCTGTTCGCCTCGGCCGTCCTCACGCTGGACAAGATCCGGCTGCTGAAGAACCCGTCGTACGTCCCCAACTGCAACATCAACCCGATCATCAGCTGCGGCTCGGTCATGCGCAGCGACCAGGCCGAGGCCTTCGGCTTCCCGAACTCGCTGATCGGCCTGGCCGGCTTCGCCGTCGTGATCACGATCGGCGCCGGGCTGCTGGCCGGGGCGGCGTACCGGCGCTGGTTCTGGCTCGGCCTGCAGGCCGGGACGGTGTTCGGCATCGGCTTCGTGACCTGGCTGATGTACCAGACGCTGTACCGGATCGGCGCGGTCTGCCCGTACTGCATGGTGGTCTGGGCGGCGATGATCCCGCTCTTCTGGTACACCACCCTGCACAACCTGCGCTCCGGCGTGATCCCGGTCGGACGCCGGCTGCGCCCGGCCGTCCGGGAGGCCGCCCGCTACCACTGGGTGGTGCCGGTGCTCTGGTACGCGGTGATCGTGCTGCTGATCCTCAAGCGGTTCTGGTACTACTGGAGCACCCTGGTCTGAGCGCCCCCGCCGCCCCGGGCTTCCCGGCCCGGGGCGGCGACGGCCGACGACCCCGGCGGCGACATCGCGCTCAGCGGCGAAAACAGGGCGACGAGGTCGTCATCGGACGATCCGGTCGATGCCGGCCGGCCCGGGGGGCAGGTCCCGCTCGGTGCGCACCGGCGACGCCAGCAGCAGGGCGCCGCACGCCACCAGCAGAGCGGTCATCACCCACATCGTGGCCCTGAGCCCGAGCACCGCGCCGAGGCCGCCGCCCGCGACGGCGCCCAGCGGGATGGTGGCCTGGTTGGCGAACATCGAGGTCGCCACCACCCGGCCGAGCAGGGCCGGCGGGGGGTACGTCTGCCGGAAGCTGCCGAGCACGACGTTGCACAGGACCGCTCCGGCGACCATGACGACCGACCCGACCACGTAGAGGGCGACGCGGGCGCCGGGCCCGGACGCCGGCAGCAGCAGGCCGAAGGGCGTGGCGACCAGCAGGGAGAGTCGCACGCCGCGCGCCGTACCGAGGCGCCGGCAGAGCGGCCGGGCCGCGACGGCGCCGAGCACCCCGCCCAGGGCCCCGGCGGCCGCCACCGCGCCGACCGCCGCCGGGGCCACGCCGACCTCGCGGACCAGGAAGAGAACGGCTATCGACTGGTAGCCGGTGAGCGCGAAGTTGGCCGAGGCCCCGTACAGCAGGAACGAGCGCAGGTACCTGTCCCGGAGGATGAAGGCGAGGCCCTCGTGGATCTGCGCACGCAGTGGGCCGGGAGCCTCCGCGACCGGCGCCGGCGCCCGTTCGGTGCGGATCAGCAGGAGCGCGGCGGTGGCGACCAGGAAGGTGACCGCGTCGGCGAGCAGCCCGGCTGCCGCTCCGAACCACTGCACCGTCAGCGCGGCCGCACCGGGCCCGGCCACCTGGGCCGCCGACGCGCTGCCCTGGAGCTTGGCGTTGGCCTCGATCAGGTCGTCCCGGCCGACGAGTTCCGGCAGGTACGCCTGGTAGGCCGCGCCGAAGAGGACGGCCGCCGTGCCGGTCAGCAGGGCGGTCACCAGCAGCTGGGCCATCGTCAGGACACCGAGCAGGCTGGCCGCCGGCACGCTCGCGAACAGTGCCGCCGAGGCGAGGTTGCAGCCGATCATGACGGCCCGCCGGGGCAGTCGGCCGACCCAGACGCCGGCGGGCAGGCCGAGCAGCAGCCAGGGCAGCCAGACCGCGCCGCTCAGCAGGCCCACCGCCAGTGGTCCGGCGTCGAGGGAGACCACGGCGACCAGCGGCAGCGCCACCGAGGTGATGCTGCTGCCGAGCCGGCTGACGCTCTCGCCGGCCCAGAGCAGCCGGAAGTCGCGCTGGGCCAGCAGGCCCCACCGCGCGTGGCGCGGCGCGGCGGCCGGGGCGAGGGCGGCCGTCACGGCCGGGCCGGGACGCTGTGGGCGAAGGCGAAGACGGACTCCCGCTCCCGCCCGTCCTCGGGCACCGGCCGGTCGGCCCACCGTTCCAGGACCGCCACCAGGTCGGCCGCGAACTCCCGGGCCTCCTCGGGGGTGAGCCGCAGCCAGGCCTCGGTGGCCACGGCGCAGCCCTCGTGCCAGGCCGGGTCGTAGTCCGGCCTCGTGGCCGTCCAGGCGCGCACCAGGCCGGCCTGGCGTTCGAGTTGCAGCGAGCCGGCGGCGTCGGCGACCGCCTCCGCGACCGGGTCGCCCTGGAAGTCGGCCCGCGCCCAGCGCAGCGTCCCGGGTGTCAGGCGCCACCACCGCTCGCGCCGGTCCCGGGCCAGCTCGGGCGCCTCCTCGATCAGGTCGGCACCGGCCAGCACCTTGAGGTGGTGACTGACGTTGCCGACGGCCTGGCCGGTGCGCTCGGCCAGCAGGCCGACGGTGGCGGCACCGCCCACCTTCAGCACGTCGAGCAGGCGGCGGCGGAGGGGGTGGGTCAGGGCGGCCAGGACGCGGGAGTCGGAGATCTGCCGGACGTCGCTCCGCGTGGCGGCGGCCCGGGCATCTGGTTCGGCGGTCATGCCGATGAGCATATAGACAAGAGCTCTTGTACGACAGTGGTTGTACGACATTTCTTGTTCATCAGCGAGCCGGTCCGCACGGGTGTACCGGCGGCGGTCGGCGGGCACCGGGTACTCGGGGGGCTTCCCGTCGAGGAGGTAGTGGACATGCGGCACCCCGACGCTCCGCACATCAGGCCCGAGGGCATCTCCCCGCACGCCCTGGGCAACGACACGCTGCTGCACGAGCTGGAACAGCTGCACCGCACCCGGCACGAGACCTTCCTGTACGGGTCGGAGGACGCGTTGAAGCGGCACACCCTGCGGCTGGGCCAGCTGGAGGCGGAGTACCTGCACCGGTTCCCGAACCGGCAGGTCACCGCCGCCCGGACCAGGGCCGGTGCGCGGGCCCGGGAGGCGGCGGCCCGGGTGGAGTCGCTGCCGGAGTGACGGCCGGCGCCGCGCCGCCCGGCGGGACACGCCGGGCGGCGGTGGCGTGCCCGGGGCGTGCGGTCGGTCAGGGTGGGGAACCACACCCCGGACGACCCCGGACCACTCCGGACCACCCGCACGGACACCTGGGAGCCCCCTTCATGCCCATCGCAAGTGTCAACCCCGCGACCGGCGAGACCCTGGAGACCTTCGAACCGCTGGACGCCGCCGGTCTCGAACAGCGGCTGGCCCGCGCCGAGGCGGCGTTCCGCGGCTACCGCACCACCTCCTTCGCGCACCGCGCCCAGCTGCTGCGCCGCGCGGCCGACCTGCTGGACGAGGACCGCGAGGCCGTCGCCCGCACGATGACGGAGGAGATGGGCAAGCCGCTCACCGCCGCCCGCGCGGAGGCGGCCAAGTGCGCGAAGGCGATGCGCTGGTACGCCGAGAACTCCGAGGCCCTGCTCGCCGACGAGCACCCCGATCCGGCCGACGTCGCCGACGCGGGCGCCGCCCGCGCCTACGTCCGCTACCGCCCGGTCGGCGTGGTGCTGGCCGTGATGCCGTGGAACTTCCCGTTCTGGCAGGTGGTCCGGTTCGCCGCGCCGGCGCTGATGGCGGGCAACGTGGGCCTGCTGAAGCACGCCTCTAACGTGCCGCGGACGGCCGTCGCGCTGGAGGAGCTGTTCCTCCGGGCCGGCTTCCCGGAGGGCTGCTTCCAGACCCTGCTGATCGGCTCCGGCGCGGTGGAGGGCGTGGTCCGCGACCGCCGGGTCGCCGCGGTGACGCTGACCGGCAGCGAGCCGGCCGGGCGGGCGGTCGCCGCGGCGGCGGCCGACGAGGTCAAGAAGGCCGTGCTGGAGCTGGGCGGCAGCGACCCCTTCGTGGTCCTGCCCAGCGCGGACCTGGACGCCGCCGTGGCCACCGCCGTCCGGGCCCGGGCCCAGAACAACGGGCAGTCCTGCATCGCGGCCAAGCGGTTCATCGTGCACGCGGACGTATACGAGCCGTTCACCGCCGCGTTCGCCGAGGCGATGCGTTCGCTGAAGGTCGGCGACCCGATGGACGAGGCCACCGAGATCGGCCCGCTGGCCAGCCGCCAGGGCCGGGACGACCTGGAGGAGCTGGTCGAGGACGCGAAGAAGCACGGCGCCCGGGTGGAGTGCGGCGGCCGCCGCCCCGAGGGCCGGGACGGCGGCTGGTTCTACGAGCCGACCGTGATCACCGGCATCACCCCGGCGATGCGGATCCACCAGGAGGAGACCTTCGGTCCGGTCGCCACCGTCTACCGGGCCGCCGACCTCGACGAGGCGGTGGCGCTGGCCAACGACACGCCGTTCGGGCTCAGCTCCAACGTGTGGACCGACGACCCGGCCGAGCAGGAACGCTTCGTCCGGGACATCGAGGCCGGCGGCGTCTTCTTCAACGGGATGACCGCCTCGCACCCGGCCCTGCCGTTCGGCGGGGTCAAGCGCTCGGGCTTCGGGCGGGAGCTGTCGGGGCACGGGATCAAGGAGTTCTGCAACGTGACCACGGTCTGGGTCGCGTAGCGGAGCCCCGCCAGGTCCCCGGCTCGCGGCCTGCCCGCTCCC
>NZ_JBEYVJ010000295.1:0-9075 GCF_040643935.1 Kitasatospora sp. NPDC047058
GAATCCGGAGCGGAAGCGGACCGTGATGGCGTTCACGTGCGGCCAGCGCTCACGGGCGTGGTGGTTGAGGCGCTGGCGGAGATGGTGCTGCATCGTTTCGGGTCGGTCGGTTGATGATGGACGTGGGTGAGCCGGGTGGGGCGTGTCCGCCCAGGGCGCCTCAGCGCTCGGCGAGTTCGCCGAGGCCGTCGCCGAGGACGGTGCGGATCCGGCCGAGCGCCCGGACGGTCTGCGTCCGGACGGCGCCCGAACTGCGGCGCAGGATCTCGGCGGTCTCCTCGACGCTGCGGTCCTCCCAGTAGCGCAGGACCAGCACCGCCCGGTCGCGGGGCGCGAGCCGGGCGAGTGCGTCGACCAGGGCCAGCCGCAGCGCGGGGTCGCTCTCCCGCACGGCGGTGTCCGGGACGGCGTCGACGGGCTGTTCGCCGCTGCTGCGCCGGCTGCGGTGCGACAGGAAGGCCCGCACCAGCACGGTGTGCGCGTACCCGGCCGGGTTGTCGATCCGGGCGCGCGGGGCGAACCAGGAGGTCCGGTGCCACTGGACGTAGATCCGCCCGAGCGTCTCCTGGACCAGGTCCTCCGCCAGGTGGGTGTCGCCGCCGGCGAGCAGGCAGGCGGTCCGGTACAGGTGCGGGGTCCGGGCCGCCGCGAAGGCCCGGAAATCCTCGTCCCGGTCCCGGCCCCCCGCCGTCCGAAGCTGACCTTCTCGTGCCATCCGCCGGGCTCCCCCCGCCTCGTTTTCCCCTACACCTGGATGACCTGCGGCGGGCCGGGGATGTTACAGGCGCCCGCCGGCTTTTCCCGGTGCCGGACGGTCCGCCGGGCACGAACGGGACAATTCCCGTACGGGGCCGACGGCCGTGCCCGCTGTGCTAGTTTCGCGCCCGCGGCCCGGTGCTGCCGGGCTCGCGGCCAGGCGGCGTCAGGTGCCGAGGGGGTGCGGGAACGGATCCGGCACGGAGCCGCCCGGCGCCGTCGGGCAGGGCGCCGGGGCCCGGACGAAGCTCGCCGACCGGCCCTTCGGGTCAGGGGCGAGGGCGATCTGATATACCGTCAACTCTGCCGTAGATAAGCCTGGTTGGCCGCACCGGTCGGCTTCGGCCCGGACGGCCGGATCGAGGGTGGGGCGTGACCGAGTCGAAGGTGCCGGACGTGACGGCCGAGGACGCGCCGGCCGGCGGGGCGGAACCGCCGGACGCCGGCTCCGGGCAGCACGGGCTGCAGCGCCGCAGGCGGCTGCTGCTGGTCGTGGTGGCGGCCGCGGTGGCCGTCTCCGGCGGCGGGCTGGCCGCCTCGCTGGTGATCAAGTCGCCCGCGCAGGCGGCGGCGGAGAGCAAGCCCCCGCCGGCCGACGTGCTGACCGCCCCGGTCGAGAAGCGGGTGCTGACCGACTCGGTGGTGGTCCGCGGGCAGGTCAGCGCCGGCCAGTCGGTGGACGTGGCGCCGGCCGGTGGCGGGACGGGCGGGGCCAGGCCGGTGGTGACCAAACTGCCGGTGAAGGCCGGCGACCAGGTCCGGCCCGGCCAGTCGGTGCTGGAGGTGGCCGGGCGGCCGGTGTTCGCACTCAAGGGCGACCTCCCGGTCTACCGGGACCTCCGGCCGGGGGCCGCCGGCCAGGACGTCAAGCAGCTCCAACAGGCCCTGGAGGAGCTCGGGTTCGGTTCCGACGGCGACCCCGAGGGCTCCTACGGGACGGCCACCGAGGCCGCGGTGAAGGCCTTCTACGCGGCGCGCGGCTACGACCCGCTGCCGGCCTCCCCCGACGGGGACGCCCAGGTGGGTGCCGCACAGGACGCGGTGACCGGCGGCGAACGGGCGCTCTCGGACGCCCAGGACGCGCTGAAGGCGGCCCGGAAGCGCTACGACGAGGCGGTGGCCGCCCAGCAGGCCCGGCAGAGCGCCCAGGCCACCGCTCCGGCCACCCCGCCGGCCATCCCGCCGGCCGGCTCCGGTGGCCCCGGCGGTACCGCCGCCGGCGGCGCGGGGGCGGGCGGAACGGGCACGGACGGAACGGGCACGGGCGGAGCGGGCACGGGCGCCGCGGCCGGCGAGGACCCGGTGGACGCCGCCCGCACGGCCGTCGACACCGCCCGGAAGCAGGTCACCCGGGCCGGCGAGGACCTGGCCAGACTGCAGAAGAAGGCCGCCGACGCCAGAGCCGCCGACGGCCCGATGGTCCCGGCCGCCGAGCTCCTCTTCCTCTCCGGCTTCCCGGCCCGGGTGGACTCGGTGTCCGGCCGGATCGGCGGCGAGGTCAGCGGCAGGGTGCTGACGGTCTCGGCCGGGGCCCTGGTGGTCAAGGGCACGCTGACCGTCTCCGACAAGGGCCTGGTCCGCCCCGGCCAGCAGGTGGAGATCCGCTCCGAGCTGACCGGCACCAAGGCGGCCGCCACGGTCTCGGCGGTGGCCGACACCCCCGGCGACGGCCCGCCGGCGGGCGGCGGCGGCACCGGCCAGCAGGGCGGCGGCAGCGGCCAGGCGGGCGGCGGCGGCCAGGCCGGCGGGAACCCGGCCGGCTACCAGCTGGTGGTCCAGCCGGACGCCCCGCTCGACCCCGGGCTGGCCGGCCAGGACGTCCGGCTCACCGTCCAGGCCGCCTCCTCGGCCGGCCCGGTCCTGGTCGTCCCGCTGTCGGCGGTCTCCGCGACGGCCGACGGCAGGACCGTGGTGACCGTCCACGAGAACGGGCAGCGCCGCCGGGTCGAGGTCACCCCGGGCACGGCCGGCGGCGGCAGCACGGAGGTCCGGCCGCTGACCGAGGGCGCGCTCAAGCCCGGCGACCAGGTGATCGTCGGTGTGAAGGACGCCTCGGCCCGGGTGGGCGGCCGGTGAGCACACCCGTGATCGAGTTCCGCCGGGTCGGCCTGACCTACCCCGGGCCGCCCCCGGTCACCGCGCTCAGGCCCTGCGACCTGACCGTCGCCGCGGGCGAGTACGTCACGGTGACCGGACCGTCCGGCTCCGGCAAGTCCACCTTCCTCAACCTGGCCGGCCTGCTGGACACCCCGACCTCCGGCCGGTACCTGCTGGACGGCATCGACACCGGCACGCTCCCGGACGGCGGCCGCACGGCGCTGCGCGGTCGCCGGATCGGCTTCGTCTTCCAGTCCTTCCACCTGCTGCCGCACCGCTCGGCGGCCGAGAACGTCGGGCTCGCCCTGCTGTACACGGCGTCCCGGGGCCGCCGCAGCGCGGCCGAGCGGCGGGAGCTCGCCCGGGCGGCCCTCGTCCGGGTGGGCCTCGGCCACCGGCTGGACGCCCTGCCGACCCGGCTCTCCGGAGGCGAGCGACAGCGGGTCGCGATCGCCCGGGCGCTGGTCGGACGGCCCTCGCTGCTGCTCTGCGACGAGCCGACCGGCAACCTGGACAGCGCCACCGCGGAGTCCGTCCTCGCCCTGCTGGACGACCTGCACGCGCAGGGCCTGACCGTCCTGCTGATCACCCACGACCCGCAGGTGGCCGCCCGCGGCCGCCGGACGGTGGCGATCCGCGACGGCGTGCTGCGGGAGGTGGCCACGGCATGAGGCCGCGCCGCCGCACCCGCGCGGTCGAGCCGACCCGGCTGCCGCTGCGCGACCTGCTCGCCGAGGCCCTGGCCGGGGTGCTCCGGCGCCCGGCCCGCTCGGCGCTGACGGGCCTCGGCACCGTCCTCGGGGTGGGCGCCTTCGTGGCCGTCCTCGGGCTGACCGCCACCGCCTCCGCCCAGATCGACTCCCGGTTCAGCGTGCTGTCGGCGACCGAGGTGAGCGTCGAGGACACCGGCGGCCCGCATCCGGAACTGACCCGGCTCTCCTTCCCCGCCGACGCGGACGCCCGGATCCGGCGGCTGAACGGGGTCGAGGCGGCCGGCGTCTACTGGCCGGTCCGCCAGGCCACCGGCACCGTCCGGGCCGCGCCGGTCGGCCGGCGGTCCGGCGGGGACCAGGTGGCGGTGGTCGCCGCCTCGGCCGGCGTCCTCGCCGCCGCCGAGCCGCAGCTGGTGCAGGGCCGCACCTTCGACTCCTGGCACGACGCCGGCGGCCGGCAGGTGGCCGTGGTCGGCGCCGCCGTGGCCGCCCGGCTGGGGATCACCACGCTCGACACCCAGCCCGCGGTCTTCCTGGACGGCAAGCCGTTCACCGTGATCGGGATCGTCGGCGACGTCCGGCGCAAGGCCGACCTGCTGCTCTCCGTCACCGTGCCGCGCGGGGCCGCCGAGCGGCTCTGGGGACCGCCGGTGCAGGACCGGGCGAAGATGATCATCTCGACCCGGATCGGCGCCGCCCGGCAGATCGCCGACGAGGCCGCGCTCGCCCTGGACCCGGCCCGCCCGGAGTACTTCAAGCCGGTGCCGCCGCCGGACCCGCGCACCCTGCGCTCCGGCGTCACCTCCGACCTCGACCGGCTCTTCCTGCTGCTCGCCGGGATCTGCCTGGTGATCGGCGCGGTCGGGATCGCCAACACCACCCTGGTGGCCGTCCTGGAGCGGACCGGCGAGATCGGCCTGCGCCGGGCGCTGGGCGCCGGGCGCCGGCACATCACCGGCCAGTTCCTCGCCGAGTCGGCCTCGCTCGGCCTGGTCGGCGGCCTGGTCGGCAGCTCGCTGGGGGTGCTCACCGTGCTCGGGGTGGCCCTGGCCCGGGACTGGACCCCGGTCGTCGACCCGGCGACGGTGGCCGCCGCCCCGGCCGTCGGCCTGGCCACCGGACTGCTGGCCGGCGTCTACCCGGCGTGGCGGGCGGCCCGGGTCCAGCCGGCCGAGGCGCTGCGCCGCTGAGACACCGCGGACACCGGAGCGCCGCACCGCCCGACGGACGGGCCCCGCCCCCGCCGGGCCCGTTCGTCCACGGCACGTCCGGCGGCACGCGCACCGGCCGAACGTGGGGCGTCGGCGCGACGTTACCGACAAATCGGATATTCCTCACGTAGTGTCAACCCATGCCTACGCCACACGGATCGCGCGGCGGCATGGCTTTCAGCGCCGACGAAGTCCGCGTGCTGCGCCGCGCCCTCGCCCAAGCCCTGCACCCCGCCGTCCCCGTCCACCTCCAGGTCCCCGACCGGCTGCCGTTCGCCGGCGCGGGCGCCGAACTGTGGGCCGAGGACGTCCAGGACGCCCTTCGCCTGACCGAGGCGATCGACGAGGCCGTCCAGGAGGGCGGCCGGCTGCGCGCCTTCCTGCTCGCCGACCTCGGCCGCTACCGCGCGGCGCTGCCCGGCAGCGCCACCGGCTACCTGGAACGCCTGGAGGAGGCCGTCACCGACGGCTACCTCCCCGGGCCCGAGGACCTCACCGCACTGCGCGGGCTGACCCGCCAGCCGTGCGGGCAGCACGAGCGGTCCCGCCGTTCGCGGCTGGCCGGCCGCTGCCACGCCCTGGCCGAGGCCGCCGTCCGGGAACGGCTCGCCCTCACCACCGGGCAGCGCCACCTCGTCGCCGTACCGAGCCCTGCCGCACCCCCGAGCAGTCTCCCCACCCCTGTTGGAGGACGGATCCCGATGAGCAGCACCGACGCCGGCACCGAGAAGCCCGCCGCTCCCCAGAACCCGCCGCACCGGATGCCCACCCCGGCCGAGCTGTTCGGCCGCCGTCCCAAGCCGCCGGCCCGCCCGGCCGCCCCCGCCGCCCCGGACGAACTGGAGCTCGCCACCGGCACCGGCTGACCGCACCCCGCCCGTGGAGGGGGGAGACCGCACCCGCGGTCTCCCCCCTCCGGCCCGTGGCGGGGACATCCCGTCGCGGAGCACCCCGTGAGCCTGGCTACCCTGGTGGGGTGAGCGATCAGAGCCCCCTCCCCGCGACCGACGACCTTCCCGAGCAGATGCGCGTCCGGCGCGAGAAGCTGGACCGGCTCCGGGCGGCCGGCGTCGACCCGTACCCGGTCGGCTTCCCCCGGACCAGCACCATCGCGGACCTCCGTGCCAAGCACCCGGACCTCGCTCCGGACACCGCGACCGGCGAGCGGGCCGGCATCACCGGCCGGGTGATCCTGTCCCGGACCGGCGGCAAGCTCTGCTTCGCCACCCTGCGCGACGGCAGCGGCGACCTCCAGGTGATGCTCTCCCTGGACAAGCTGGGCGAGGAGCGGCTGGCGGCCTGGAAGTCCGACATCGACCTCGGCGACCAGGTCGGCGTCGAGGGCGAGGTGATCACCTCCCGCCGCGGCGAGCTGTCGGTGATGGTGGACGACTGGACCCTCACCGCCAAGTGCCTGCGTCCGCTGCCGGACAAGCACAAGGGCCTGACCGACCCGGAGGCCCGGGTCCGCCAGCGGTACGTCGACCTGATCGTCAACCCCGAGGCCCGCGAGATCCTGCACCTGCGGTCCAAGGTGGTCCGCTCGATCCGCCGCACCTACGAGGAGCGCGGCTACATCGAGGTCGAGACCCCGATGCTGCAGCCGGTGCACGGCGGCGCCAACGCCCGCCCGTTCAAGACGCACATCAACGCGTACGACATCGACCTCTACATGCGGATCGCCCCCGAGCTGTACCTCAAGCGGCTCGTGGTCGGCGGCGCGGAGAAGGTCTTCGAGATCAACCGCAACTTCCGCAACGAGGGCGCGGACTCGACCCACAACCCCGAGTTCACCTCGCTGGAGTCGTACGAGGCCTACGGCGACTACGACACCCAGGCCGAGCTGATCCGGGCCACCATCATCAACGCCGCCCGGGACGCGCTGGGCACCACGGTGATCAAGGGCCTCGACCCGCACGGCGTCGAGCACGAGATCGACCTGGCCGAGCCGTGGGAGGAGGTCGCCGTCTACCCGGGCATCTCCGCCCGCCTGGGCACCGAGGTCACCCCGGAGACCGGCGTCGAGGAGCTCCGCAGGCTGGCCGCCGAACACGGCATCCCCTTCGAGAAGGAGTGGGGCCACGGCCAGATCGTCCTGGAGATGGTCGAGCGCCTGCTGGAGGAGAACGCCGTCCGGCCGACCTTCATCAAGGACTACCCGACCGAGGTCTCCCCGCTGACCCGCCAGCACCGCTCGATCGCGGGCGTGGCCGAGAAGTGGGACCTGGTGATCTTCGGCACCGAGATCGGCACCGCCTACTCCGAGCTGGTCGACCCGGTCGAGCAGCGCGCCCGCCTCACCGCCCAGTCCCTGCTGGCGGCCGGCGGCGACGTCGAGGCGATGCAGGTCGACGAGGACTTCCTGCGGGCCCTGGAGTACGCGATGCCGCCCACCGGCGGCCTCGGCCTCGGGGTGGACCGCCTGATCATGCTGCTCACCGGCAAGAACATCCGGGAGACCGTGCTCTTCCCGCTGGTCAAGCCGGAGCCCAAGGCGTCCGCCGCCACGGCGGAGAAGACCGAGGAGGAGTGACCTGATGGACTACGTCAGCGCGATCGTCCCGCCGCTGGTCATGGCGATCGGCTTCGGCTTCCTGGTGCGGGCCATCATCCGCAGCCAGGGCGGGGCCCAGAAGGCCAAGGAGGACCTGGTCGACTGACCCCGTCAGCCGCCCGCAGGCACCGGCGCGCCGCCATTCCCGATTCCCGGGGGTGGCGGCGCGCCGGTTTGGCGGCACTTCACGGGATTTGCCCCATTCACTCCCTATCCTGGCCGCACTATGGTCCGGCAACTCGGCGAACTTGAGAACGCCATCATGACCCGCGTGTGGCGGTGGAACCGACCGGTCACCGTTCGCGAGGTTCTCCTGGATCTGCAGTCGGAACGCGAAATCGCGTACACCACGGTGATGACCGTCCTGGACAAGCTGCACAGAAAGGGCTGGCTGCGCCGCGAGCGCGCCGGACGGGCCTATCGATATGAACCGGTCTCGTCCCGCGAGGCGTACACGGCGGCCCTGATGAACGACGCCTGGGCCACCAGTGACAATCCGGCGGCGGCCCTGGTGCACTTCTTCGGCCTGATGTCGCCCGGGCAACGCGAGGCGCTGCGGGACGCGTTGCGGGTCGCGGCCCTGTTCCCGGCCGAGCCGCCCCCGCCGGATTCCGGGCCCGATACCGGGGAGACCGCGGCCGGGCCGGCACGATAACGTCCCGCCATGGAGGTCACCATCCGCCGGGCGCGGACCACGGACGTGCGGGCAGTGCGCAGGCTCATCGACGCCTACTCGCGCGACGGCATTCTGCTCGACAAGCCCACTGTCACACTGTTCGAATCCGTCCAGGAGTTCTGGGTCGCGGAACGGGACGACGACGGGACGGTCGTGGCCTGCGGCGCACTGCACGTCATGTGGGAGGATCTCGCGGAGGTTCGTACGCTCGCCGTCGACCCGTCCTGCCGCGGGCACGGCGTCGGGCATCTCCTGCTGGAGAAGCTGCTGCAGACCGCGCGCTGGCTGGGCGTCCGTCGGATTTTCTGCTTGACGTTCGAGGTCCCGTTCTTCGCGAAACACGGTTTCGTCGAGATCGGCGAGCTCCAGGAAACCGATGATGGTACGACAGACCCGGCGGCGATCGCTACGGATGTCTATGAAGAACTTCTCCGCTCGTACGATGAAGGTGTCGCGGAGTTCCTCGACCTGGAGCGGGTGAAGCCCAACACACTGGGCAACTCGCGCATGCTGCTGCACCTGTGAGCGGCTCCCGGCCGGGGCAGGGGTTTGTGTTTTCCGCAGAAAGGCGCTTTCCTTTCCTTAGGCAATGGGTCGTTTAGCGGAAAGGGAAGCCCGTGGCACAGAGGGTGCAGGTCATTCTTGAAGACGATCTCGACGGCGGTTCGGCGGACGAGACGGTGACGTTCGCGCTCGACGGCGTTGCCTACGAGATCGACCTGAAGAGCGCCAACGCGGACAAGCTGCGCGGTCTGCTGGCGCCGTACGTGGAGAAGGGCCGCAAGCAGAGCGGCCGGATCGCCGGTGCCCGCCGTCCGGGCCGCGGCACCGCCCCGCGCCCGGCCGGCAGTGCTCCGGACACCGCCAAGATCCGCGCGTGGGCCAAGGAGCAGGGCCTGGAGGTCAACGACCGCGGCCGGGTGCCCAGCACCGTCCGCGAGGCCTACGACAAGGCCAACGCGGCCTGACCCCGGCCGGGCCGGCACACGCGCGGGGCGCGGAGGAGCCTCCATCTCCGGCTCCAGCTCCGCCCGGGTCATGGTCACCACGCGGAAGGTCCCGTTCCAG
>NZ_JBEYVJ010000296.1:0-9069 GCF_040643935.1 Kitasatospora sp. NPDC047058
CCACCCCGGCACCCCACCTGATTGCCATAGTCCCTGCAGTACAGCCGTGGCCACTCCCGAACTCGCCCGCCGCGCCGTGGCCGCCGTCGTCACCGCGACGGCGGCCATCGCCATGACCGTCGGAACGGCGGGGGTGGCGGGGGCGGCGCCGCGGCAGGCGGACGGGCTGAGCCCGGACATCCTGGCGATCATGAACAAGCCGGCCTACGAGCACGCTCAGTGGGGCCTGCTGGAGATCGACGACACGACCGGCGAGATCATCCACTCCCAGTACCCGAACCAGTTCTTCATCCCCGGCTCGACGGCCAAGCTGGTCAGCGTCTCCAGCACCTGGCACACCCTCGGCGGCGACCACCGGTTCACCACCCCCGTACAGGCGGTCGGCAACCGGAGCGGGTCCGTCCTGGACGGCTCGCTGGTCGTGGTCGCACAGGGCGACCTCACCATGGGCGGGCGGACCAAGCCCGACGGCTCCGTCGACTTCACCCCGATCGACCACACCTACGCCAACGACCTGCCCGGCGCCACGCTCACCCCCGAGAACCCGCTCGCCGGGCTGAACGAGATGGCCCAGCAGGTGCGTGCATCCGGCCTCACCGAGGTGCACGGGGACGTCGCCATCGACTCCCGGCTGTTCACCTCGTTCCCCGGACTCGACCCGACCCCGACCCCGCTGATCATCAACGACAACCTCATCGACCTGCTGACCACGGCCACCACCCCCGGCCAGCCCGCCCAGCTCAGCTGGCGGCCGCAGGTCGCGCCCTACCAGGTGGAGTCGACCGTGCAGACGGTCGCGGCCGGCGGCCCGACGGACATCGCGGTCACCGCCTCCCCCGACGGCACCCACATCAGCCTGTCCGGCACCATCGCCGCCGACGCGCAGCCCACGCTCCGGGTCTCCCCCGTCCAGGACCCGGACGCCTTCGGCCGCACCGCGCTGATCGAGGCGCTCGCCCGGGCCGGCGTCACCGTCACCGCCCCGCCGACCGGCCCGAACCCGTCCGGCCTGGTGCCGGACTCCTACGACGGCACCGAGCGCGTCGCCGCCTACGTCTCCCCCGTCTACGCCCAGTACGCCCGGCTGATCCTGAAGGTCAGCCACAACCTCGGCGCCAACCTCGGGATCTGCCTGATGGCCGTCGCGGCCGGCAGCCACCAGTGCGAGGACGGCTTCGCGGGCATCAGGAACTTCCTCACCCAGGCCGGCATCGACCCGACCAAGGTCCAGCTGCTCGACGGCCGCGGCGGCAACCCGGTCGACCGGGTCACCCCGGACGTGGAGAACGAGATCCTGCACTACTGGCAGGGCACCCCCGAGGCCACCCGCTTCCGCGAGGCGCTGCCGATCCTCGGCGTGGACGGCTCACTGGCGTTCGCGTGCGCGGGCTGCCCCACCTGCCCGGGCAAGGGCAAGGTGTGGGCCAAGCCCGGCTCCGTCGTCGGCCTCGACGCGGTCAACCAGCGGCTCGCCGTCGGCGCCGAGACCCTCGGCGGCTACCTCGACGCCGGCCACGGCCGCCTGCACACCTTCTACCTCGCCGTGAACGGCGCCTCCACCCAGGACATCACCACCTTCTTCGACGTGGTCAACGACCTGAACCGCATCGCCGGCCTCCTCCAGGAGCAGGCCGAAGCACGACCCTGACCACCCGCCCCACCCCCGAGGGCCCCGCCCGCCCCGCGGCCGGGGCCCTCCCCCGTCCCCGGACACCGGGCCTGCCGAGCCCGCCGAGCCCGCCGGGGCCGGTGGGGTCAGGGCCGGCGGGTGAGGGGGGCGACGCCGTCGAGGATGCGGGTGAGGCCGAAGTCGAGGGGGTCCTGGGACTGGGGGGCGAAGGCGCCGGCGGCGATGGCTGCGGCGAGGGCGGGGTAGCGGTGGCCGTGGCGGTCGAGGACGTCGGCGGCGAGGCGGTTCCACTCCTGGTCGGCCTCGTCGTCGCGGTCGACGAGCTGCTGGGCCAGGTTGCGGACGTGGCCGATGACCAGGAGGACGGTGTCGTGCTGCTGGGCGGCGGACAGGCCGGCCGGGGCGAGGGCGGCCAGGGCGGCGTCGAGCCAGGCGAGCTGGTTGGGGCCCATGAGCTGGCGGCGCATGGTGGTGGCGGTGAGGATCCAGGGGTGGCGCTGGTAGAGCGCCCAGCACTGGCGGGCCCACTCGGTGAGCCCGGCGCGCCAGCCGTCCGCCCGGGCGACGGCCTCGGTGGGGACGCCGAGGGCGGAGTCGACCATCAGGTCGGTCAGTTCGGCCTTGCCGGGGAAGTACCGGTACAGGGCCATGGTGGTGACGCCGAGGTCGGCGGCGACGCGCTGCATGGAGACCGCGTCGAGGCCCTCCGCGTCGGCGAGCCCGATGGCGCCGGCCACGATGCGCTCGGCGGTCAGTGACGGCTTCGGGCCGCGCCGGGGCTGGTCCTGCTCGCCCCACAGCAGCGCCAGGCTCGCCTTCGGGTCGCGCTTCTTCTCCTTGCCCTTCTCCTTGCTCTTCTCGGTGCTCGCTGCGCTGCTCGCCCTGCTCGCGGCCATGCGGGCCCTCCTCGGTGCGTTCGGTTCCGGTGCGTTCGGCGTTCGCCGCCCGGTCGGTGCCGCGCGTTGACGGCCACTCAGAAACTGTGTATAACATAAACGCAATTGCGTAACCGATACACAGTTCTGGGGAGTAACCGTGATCAGCGCCGTTCTCATCGCCTCCGCCGCCACCCTCGCCGCGCCCGTCGCCGGCGCCCTGGCCCACCGCCGCCTCAGGCAGGCCGCCGGTGCCCGGCTCCTCCGGATCGACACGCCGAACGGCATCGACGAGCAGGGCTTCGTCCGCATCGGCGGCATCGAGCAGTGGATCTCGATCCGCGGCGAGGACCGCGACAACCCGGTGATGCTCGAGATCCACGGCGGCCCCGGCGCCTCCAACGCGATCCACGCCCCGCGCACCCGCAGCTGGGAGAAGCACTTCACGATCGTCCGCTGGGACATGCGCGGCACCGGCAAGACCCTCGGCCACTCCGGCGCCGACGGCCAGGGCGAGCTGGGCTTCGCCCGGATGTACGAGGACGCCGTCGAGGTCACGGAGTACGTGCGCGCCAGGATGGACGTCGACCGGGTGGTCCTGGTCGCCAACTCCTTCGGCAGCACCTTCGGCCTGCGGCTGGCCCGGCAGTACCCGGACCGCTACTCCGCCTACGTCGGCACCGACCAGAACATCCACGACGGCGGCCGCGACGACTCCGCCCACCGGGCGCTACTGGCCCGGCTGCGCGCCGCCGGCAAGCGCAGGGAACTCGCCGCCGTCGAGGAGTCGGGCACCGACCTACTTACCTGGACCGCCGAGCAGTACGCCGCCTACGCCAAGATCGTCGCCACCACCGACCCGCTGACCTTCCGGACCATGAAGTCCGTGGTCATGAAGTCGCTCTGGTTCTCGCCGCTGCACTCGCTGCGCGAGCTGGGCACCCTCGGCCAGGGCATGAAGCTCTCCGAGCAGATCCTGCCCGCCACGGCCGCGTTCGACGACTGGGCCGACGGCACCGACTTCGACCTGCCGTTCTTCGTCTTCCAGGGCGACCGGGACGTCCTCACCCCGACCGACCGTGCCCGGCGGTACTTCGACGACGTGCACGCCCCGGTCAAGGAGTTCGCCCTCATCGAGGAGGCCTCCCACTTCGCGTCCTTCCTGCACCCCGACCGGTTCCTCGACCTGATGCTGACCAAGGTGCGCCCCGTGGTCACCGGCCGCCGGCCCGCCACCGTCAGTCGGTGACCCTCCACTCGTGGGCGTACACCATGTGCAACTGGCCCGGCACGCCCTTCGGCGGCCGGCCGTTGCGGCCCGGACTCCCGTGGCTCAGGGTGACGCAGTAGTGCGAGCGGTTCGGCCAGCGGGCCAACTCCGCCGCAGCCTCGGTCTCCAGCGATCGCACCCACGCCCCCGACCAGCGGAACGCCTCCGCGCTGCCGGTCAGGAACAACGTCCTTGCGGCACCGGCGAAGTGCAGACCGTCGCGCCACCCGGCGAAGTGGTGGCTCCCGAAGTCGATCTCGTCCTCGGCCGGGAAGTCGCTCTCCGGGACGTCCATGGTGTGCTGCACCCCGCCGCTGCCGAGCCGTGCCCGGACCTCCTTCCACCGGGACGCCGGGAAGGCCAGGCTGTGGTGGAGCAGCACGAGGTCCATCCGGACGGCCCCCTCCTCCGTCAGCCCCTCCGGGGCCGTGCCGGCCCGCAGCGGCAGGTGGACCAGCGAACGCGGCGAGCGCGCGGCGAGTGCCCAGGCGGCCGCCAGGTCGCGTGCGCCGGCCCGGTCCGCGTACAGCCGCAGCTCCCACCCGCCGGCGTCCCCGTCACCGTCGCCGTACAGCACGGCCCGGCCCTCGCCCGGCGCCGCGCTCACCACCCGGTACTCGTCCCGCCCGGCCCGCACCCGGTGCACCGTCGTCCTCAACTTCACTGCTCGACCCGCATCCGCCGCACCGGAAGTCGGCCCGTCCGACTTCCTGTTCCGCCGCGATGGTCACACACGGCGGGCAACCGCTCCCGGCCGAGGTCGGTTCGACGGAGAGGCGGAAGGGCGCGGGCGCACGGAGCGTCAGGCACGCAGGTGGGCCAGGAGAGCGTCCCCGGCCGGATAGGTGGTCTCCGTGGGGAGGAGCCGCCCGGCCGCCGCCAAGTCCCGGTCGCGCACCAGCGCACGGATCTCCCGGACCCGCGGCGTCACGTCGGTGACGGCGCGGATCCACTCGTCGGCGTACCGGTGCGCGGCTTCACCCGCGAGGCCGAGCTGCAGTGAGCGGTGCGGCAACGGCTGCAGGTGCAGGTCGCGTTCGGGATCCCACTGGACCCGGGCCGGCGCCCGCCTCAACTCGCGCTTCCACGAGGCCCGGTCGGTGTGCACGCCCGGCGCGTAGTGGGACAGGCAGGAGTTCCGCAGCGCCCACTCGAAGCCCTCCCGGGCGATCTCGACCGCGAGGACGGTCTCCTGCCCCTCCTTGGCGGCCCATCCGCAGCGGTACATCATCCACAGGAACGACGGCTTGATCCACGTCATCCGGTCCCGCTTCCAGACCCCCGGGAACCGCCCGTCCCGCGCGGCCGGCACCCCGATCTCCGGCGGGTACGCCTGGTAGACGGTGATCGTGCTCGCCGTGTGCTGCGCACGGATCCCGTGCTTCGGTTCTTCCCTCACCCCCCGAGGATGTGCCCGGCCCGGACGCATGGCCAACCGATTTGTGCCCGCCGGAAGAGGCGGGCTCTGCCCCGGATCCCGCCGCTGCGTAGACTTCTTCGCGGTGAGAGAGACGTAGCGCTGGGGGGGATTGGTGAGTGGAACGGGGCGTCAGCTGCCACCGCTGCGGGCGGGGCGGCAGCCGGCCGGTGTTGCGTTGCTCGCGATGCTGGACGACCCGCGAGCTCCCCGCCTCTGCGTTGTCTCCGGACCGCAGGGCATCGGCAAGTCCCACCTGCTGACCTGGCTGGCGGCGGCCTGCAGCACGCCCGAAAGTCCGGCCGGCAGGCGAGCGGACGCGGCGTTCTCGCTGGCGGGGATGACGGCGGACGCAGCGGTCTGGCTGCTGGCCGCCCGATTGGGGGTGCAGGCGCGTACGGTCTCGGAGCTCGTCCTGGCCCTCCAGGACGGCGACCGCCCGAGATTGCTGCTCCTGTGGGATCTCGACCGTTCGGCCGAACCGGAGACCATCGCGGCGCAGGTCCTGGACCGACTCCTTGACGTGCCGGGGCTTCGGATGGTGGCCGAGGCTGCGGAGGGCGTGTGGGACGACGTCCCGGGTGCCGCCGTGCTGGCCCTGGACGAGCCCGGATGGACCGACCCCGCACGGTTCTCGGCCTGGTACGAGAAGCAGCGCGGCGCTTCACCGTTCAGCGCCGGCGATGTCTACCCCAGTCCGGGTCTCGCCCGGCTCGCTGCGACGGTTCCGGCCGAGGTGTCCGGGCAGTCGGCCGCAGACGTGCATGCCGCCTGGTGGGCCGCTGCCGGAGACCGCGCACGGTCGGCACTCGCCGCGCTCAGCGGTGCGGTGCTGCCGTTGACCTCGGCGCAGTGGTCGGCCATCGCGGGTGCCGAGGCCGTCGAAGACGCGGCCAGGCTGCTTCCCGCCGATTCCCCTGCGGGCGGAACGTGGTGGCTGCCGAAGGGGCCGCTGCGGGACACGGTCGTGGCCGGTACCGCACCTGTCGAGCCGACCGACGTCGCGCAGGCCCTTGCCGGAACCGTCCCCCGTCTTCCCGACCGCTCTCCCGACTTCACCCGGGCCGACCCGGCAGAGCTGGGCGTCGTCCTGTGCCAGGCGGTTCACGCGGGCATGGCCGACGAGGTGCTGTACGACGTCGAGTTGCTCGTGCACGCCGACCCGGTCGCCGTCACCGCCGCACTCGCCGCCCACCCGGGCACCCGGGTGGGCGAAGCGTGGAGCCTCGCCGGCCCCGAGCTGATCAACGAACCCGATCCCGCGGTCCGGGCCCTCGTCCTCCGGGGCGCTCTGCCCAGCACCCCGCCGGCCTCGCAGCAGGGGAACGACGCCCGGATCACTGCCGAGGCCGCCCTGTCCAGGTTGGCGTCCGGCGAGGGGAACCCGTCCGAACTGCTGACGGCACTGCTGGACGGCGAACTGCTGGTGTGCCCCGACGCCGAGACCGGTGCGCTGCTGGTGACGACCGGGGCCAACGGCAAGGACGGCGTGGATGCCTGCACCTCACCGGACCATGTTCCGCGGCACTGGGCCGCCGTCGCCCACCTGACCGGACGTCACTTGATCGCGAGGTCCGAAGAGTTGGACCTGCGCCTCAACCCGGCGAGCCCGACGTCCCTCACCTTCCCCCTCCGCGATCTCAGGCGGTTCGCGGAGGGCACGGGCTGAGCAGTGCCCGGCTCGCGTGGTGGCCCGTGAGGATCCCGGAGGCCACCACGCGCAGGGCTCAGCGGCCCCGGCCGCGAGGCGGCTCGGGCTGCGCGGGCGGCTCCCACCCTTCGCGGGCCTTCTCCCGCAGGCCGGCGAGGCTCTCCGCCCTGGCCCGCGATCCGGGCACGACCTGCCCCGACCACCCGCCTCCGGTATCGGCGGACAACTCGGCCAGAGCCTGCGACGGCAGGAGCCCACGACCCTTGGCATCGCGCAGCTTTCCGTACCAGTACGTGCCACTGTTCATCGCGACGGCACCGGCGGCAGGCCGGTCCACCCAGCCCGCGGCATCATCGGCGTCGCAGGCGAACAGATACCCGAGAATCCCGTCGCTCGCATTGGCGACCGCCACGTACTCGACGGGCTTCTCCGTCCGGAAGGTGTAGTCGACCGGTCCGCCCTCCACCAGCCGCATTTGCATGTCCGCCGCGAAACGGCTTTCCTCGCTGTCAGCCATCTGACCAGTCCCTTTCACTGGGGGAGAACCTCCCCATAGACATGCCACTTTTTATCATCACCGAAGATGACGTTGTCCGCCCGCCAGCGCGTGCCCCGCCCGAGCAGCACCTCACGCTCGTCCATTCCCTCGCACTTGGAGATTCTCTCCACCCACATGGCCGGCGTTCCCTGGGGAACCTTGAGGTGGAGCACCGCCTCCTTGTGCATGAAGTTGCTGCTGGGGCCTCCGATCGACGTGGACATGTACCCATCCTCGATGAGCACCTGTCCGACCATGCTCCGCGCGTCCCCGGGGACGTGAAAGAGATCGGTCCGCCGGCTGAGCATCATATCCTCGGGAATGGGATGGCCGGCCAGCGCACTGTCGATGTCCTTGACATACTGGAGGATCGCAGGCCTTCCCTCCACCTTTCCGCGCAAATAGCTGTTGATCTCGTCGTACGTACTTCCGCTGTAATCACGGACCGCCTGCCGGCTTTCCTGCGGCAACTCGGAGACGTACTTGTTCCAGTAATTATCGCCGTATGCCACGGCCTCGTCGTTGTTGGCGAAAGTCTTGGCGCCCTGCGAAATATCGGCCTCAGCGGCCTTCATCTGTTCCGCAGTCGTCGGCGGCTGGGGGTTCTCCGGCTTGGCCGATTCCCCGTGACCGCCGGCGCCGCCCTCGGCGTCCTTGGCCGGCGGGTGCTCACCGGAATGACCGGGCGCCGGTTCTGCGGCATCACCGGAGGGCGCCTCGGGCGTGTGGCCGGTGGTGTCCCCACCGGAATGGTGCGGCGTCGGTTCCGCGGCGGCGTCGCCACCGTGCGGGCCGGCCGGGCCTTCGGCCGGCTTTGCCGACGGGTGCGCGCCGGCGGGCTCCACTGACGGCGGCGCGGGTTCAGGGTGCGGGGCGGGTTCAGGGTGCGGGGCCGGCGAAGGATGCGGAGCGGGTTCAGGGTGCGGGGCCGGCGAAGGATGCGGTGCAGGCTGAACCGGGTGCGGGACCTGCTGCGGCGGGGCGGATTTGGGACCCCCGACCGCCGCATCGGCCGCGCCTTCGGTGGGGGTCTTGATGGTCCACCCTTCCGGCAGGCCGGCCGGATTCGTATGTGGCAACACCGGCTTGACCGCAGCGGCCTTCTCCGCCGCTTCCTGCAGGGCCTTCTCGGCAGCCTCCTTGGATGCCTGGTCCGCTGCCTCCTTCGCGGCCTTCGCCGCCGCTTCCTTGGCCGTCTTCTCAGCCGCCTCCTTGGCTGCCTTCTCCGCCGCCTCCTGGGCGGCCTTCTCGGCGGTGTTCTTGGCGACGGCGGCGGCCTCGCGCTCGGCAAGGGTGGCGGCGGTGCCACCGCCTCCGGTGCCGGCGCCGATCAGGAAGTTGCCGACGAGTTTGCCGCCCGCCTCGGAGGGGTCGTTGCCCCAGCCGCTGCCGACCAGGCCCTTGAGCAGGTCGACCGGGTGGTCACCGGCCTTGATCAGACCGGCCAGGGTGGTGGACACACCGTCCTGGTACTGGGCGGGGTGGGAGATGTTGTACGGGTCGTAGGGGTTGAGCGAGCGGCCGAGCTTGAGCAGGTCGGTCCCGCTCTTGATCACACCCCCGTAGAAGTGCTCGTACATCACCGGTGCGCTGGCGAGGCCGTCCGCCACCTCCGCCTTGAGGATCTGCATCTTGCTCGGCATGTTCGGCGCCGTCTGCACCAGGGCGGCGATCGCGGCGGTGGCCGT
>NZ_JBEYVJ010000297.1:0-9061 GCF_040643935.1 Kitasatospora sp. NPDC047058
GGCCTGGCCGCGGCCGGTGCGGCGGTCCGGACGGCGGCCGCCGATACACCGTGGCCGGCCTTCCCCGGCCCGCTGCCCGCCGAGATCGTCTACGTTGCCGCGGACGGCGCGGCGGCCGAACCCGGGCTCCGCGGCCAGGACCGGCTCCTCACGGACGGCGTGATGGGCCTGCTGGAGCTCGCCCGGGCCCTCGGTGGCGGGGACGGCACGGCCCGGCGGCTCACCGTCGTGGCCCCCCACGTCCACCACGTCACGGGCCGCGAACCGCGGCTCACCCCCGCGCACTCAGCCCTGTTCGGTCTCGCCAAGGTGATCGGCCAGGAACACGTCGAGATCGGCTGCCGGTGCGTCGACGTCGACGAGGAGACGGCCCCCGAGCACCTCGCCGCCGAGATCCTCGCGGCGGACCCCTTCGGCCAGGTGGCGCTGCGCGGTGCGGACCGGTACGTCGCCGAACTGGTGCCCGTGGACCTCACCGCCGCCGATGCGGAGCGGGAACCGGCCGGCGACGAGGTGCACCTGATCACCGGCGGCCTCGGCGGCCTCGGCCTGCAGGTGGCCCGCGACCTCAGCGTCCGCCGCCCCGGCGCGCGGATCGCCCTGCTCGGTCGCCGCGCGGTGCCGCCGCGCGAGACCTGGGACGCCGTCCTGGCCGAGGGCGGCGAGTGGGCCGAACGGATCGCGCTGCTGCGGGAGATGGAGGAGCGGGGCACGCAGGTGCTCTGCATCCGGGGCGACGCTGCGGACGTCGATGCCATGCGGCGCGCCGCCGACACCGTACGGGCCGCCTTCGGACGCATCACCTGCGTCGTCCACGCCGCGGGCACCGCCGGGGACGGCTTCCTGCTGCGCAAGCCGGCCGCGGTGTTCCGCGCGACCCTCTCCCCCAAGGTGGACGGGGCCGCGGCGCTGGACGCGGCCACGCGCGCGGACCGGCCGACCATGGTCCTGTTCAGCTCCACCACCGCGCTGTTCGGCTCGGCCGGCCAGAGCGACTACACGGCGGCCAACCTGTACCTCGACGGTTTCGCCGCCTGGCGGGCGAAGGCCGGACTGCCGACCGTCACCGTGAACTGGACCGACTGGATCGGCACCGGCATGGCCGCGGACCACGGGGTCCAGCGGGACCAGGGCTTCTTCCGATCGGTCGAGATCGAGGACGGCCTCACCGGCCACCACGCGGCCCTCCGCTCCGGACGGACCCAGGTCATCGTCGGCGAGATCAACTACGACATGCTGGCCGGGCTGGACACCGAGGTGCTGCGGGCCCGGATGGCGAGCGCACCGATCAGGCTCGGCGAGGCGACCCGGAAGACCGTCGCCGACCGCGCCTCGACGGCCGCCCGCGCGGCCGCGCACCCGACGGCGGCCACCGTGCGGCTGACCGGACGGCCCGAGGGCGACTACAGCGAACTGGAGCGCACGCTCGGGCAGCTGTGGGGCGCCGAGTTCGGCCTGGCCGAGGTCGACGTCTTCGCCGGTCTCTTCGACCTCGGCGGGGACTCGCTGCTGGCGCTGCGTCTGACCAACAGCGTGCAGAAGGCCCTCGGCGTAAGGCTCACCATCGCCGACCTCTTCGTCCACCTGACGGTGGCCGACCTCGCCGCGCACCTGGCCGGCGCCGACGGCGACCAGGACGCCACCGGTCGGCCGGCGAAGGCCGCCGCGGTCGGGGGAGCGGAGGCGACCGCGGGATCCGGCGAGCCGGAGTGGTTCGAACTGTGGAACGCCCAGCAGGGCATGTGGCTGCAGCACCGGCTCGGCGAGGGCCGGGCCGAGCTCAACCTGCCCGTGTGGCACCACGTCCGCGAGCCGGTCGACGCCGCGGCGTTCCGGCGGGCCGTGGCCTTCCTGGTCGGCCGGCACGAGGCGCTGCGGCTGGTCCTGGCGGACCGTGCGGAGGGGCCGCGCCAGCGCGTCCTGCCGGTCCACGATCTCGACGTCCCGCTGATCGACCTGAGCGCCGACCCCGACCCCGAGGGGACCGCGGAGCGGCTGATCCGGGCGGAGAATGCGCTGCCCTTCGACGACCTCGGCACCCCGCCGGTGCGGGTGAGGCTCTACCGGCTGGCGGACGACCACCACGCCGCCCACCTGACCGTGCACCACATCGTCGCGGACGGCACCAGCATGGGGATCCTGCTGCGCGAACTCCTGGCCGCCTACCGGGCCTGCGCGGCCGGACGGACCCCGGAGCTCGAACCGCTGCCGATGGGGTACCGGGAGTTCGTCCGGGACCGGCAGCGCTGGCTGGCCGGCGCCGAGAGCGAGCGCATGGCGTCGTACTGGCTCGGCGAACTCGCCGCGCCGCTGCCGAGGCTTCGGGTGGGCGACTACGACGCGCCGGCCGGGGCGGTCGCCAACCGGACGCTGGACTTCGAGGTGGAGGCGGAGACCGTCGGCCTGCTCGGACCGCTGGCCCGGCGGCTCGACGCGACCCTGCACGTCGTCCTGCTCAGCGCCTACCTGGTGGCGCTGCACGACATCGGCTCCGACGAGGACATCGTTCTGTGCGTGCCCTTCTCAGGTCGGGACGCCAAGGAGACGGAGGGGATGGTCGGCACGTTCGTGAACCCGCTGTCCGTCCGGGTCCGGCTGTCCGGCGAGGATTGCTTCGAGGACGTGGTGCGGCGGGCGCAGCACAAGAGCGTCGGCTCCTACGCGAACAGCCGGTACCCCTTCGCGCGGCTCCTGGAGCGCCTGGACCCCGGTGACGGCCGGCGCGGGGAGAATCCGGTGTTCTCCGCGGGCTTCCAGTTCACCGACTTCCTGCCGCCCGCCAACCAGACCTCCCAGCTCGACTTCTGCCTGTTCGGCAAGCCCAGCGGGGAGACGGTCAGCCTGCGGCTCAACTACAACTCGCGTCGGCTGGCGGGCAGCGAGGTCGCGGACATCCGGGCCACCTTCCTGGCCGTGCTGCGCCGGGTCGCCGACGACCCGGCGGTGCGGCTGGATGCCCTTGCCGAGCCCCTGCAGCAGGCCCGCCGTGCCGCCCGGACGGCCGCGGCGCCCGGCGGGCCGGGGAAGCTGCGCGCTGTGCGGCGCGCCCTCCGGTGAGGCGCCACGGGCGTGGGAGCGGACCAGTTCGACGGCCGGCGCGGCAGACCGGCCAGTGAGGAGGAGCAGATGGACCAGCAGGACGGTGCCGTGTTCACGGTGCTGGTGAACGACGAGGAGCAGTACTCCCTGTGGGACGCCGGCCGGCCGCTGCCGGCCGGCTGGCGGGAGACCGGCGCCCGGGGCACTCGGCAGGAGTGCCTCGCGTACGTCGACGCGACCTGGACCGACCTGCGTCCGCTGTCCCTGCGGCAGCGCCAGGCCGCCCGGCAGGCCGACCGGTGAGCCCGCCGCTCAGGCCCCTGGTCAGCCGGCCCGACGCGACGCTGCGGCTGCTCTGCCTGCCGTACGCGGGCGGTGGCATCTCGGTGTTCCGCGGGTGGGGGGAGCTGCTGCCGGCGGACATCGAGCCGTGGGCGGTCCAACTGCCCGGGCGCGAGGACCGGTTGGGCCATTCTCCGGTCGTCAGCATGAACGAGGTGCTGAACGAGCTGGTGCCGGCCGTCATGCCACGGCTGGACCGCCCGTTCGCGATCTTCGGGCACAGCATGGGCGCGCTGATCGGCCTGGAACTGGCCCGTACCCTGCAGCGGCTGGAACTCGGCTCTCCGGAACGGCTGTTCGTCTCCGGGAGGATCCCGCCGCAGGCGTCCGAGCTGCCGGACCCGCCGCTGCACGGGCGCGCCGACGAGGAACTGATCGAGGTCCTGCGGGCCTGGCAGGGCACCCCCGAGGAGGTGCTGGCCGACCGTGAGCTGATGCGGCTGATGCTGCCGGTGGTCCGCGCCGACCTGTCCGTCATCGAGACCCACGCGTTCACCGGCAGCCCGGTGCTGACCTGCCCGATCACCGCTTTCGGCGGCGAGCAGGACAGCGCGGCGCCCGCCGTCCTGGAACGCTGGCGCGAGCTGACCACCGGGGAGTTCGACCTCCGGATGTTCCCGGGCGGCCACTTCTTCGTGAACTCGGCCCGCCGGGAGGTCGTGGCCGAGGTCTCAGGGCGGCTCGCCTAACCGCTGCCGGGGTACGTCGGCTGACCGCACCGCCCGCAGACCTCCGCACCGCACTGGCGTACCGGTGCGTCCTTCCGTACCTTCCCGAACGATGGAGCTGGTGGAACGACATGACCCTGCAGACCGGAGCCGGACCGAACCACCGTGGGCTGCCGGACTCCGTGGCGGACGTCGTCTCGGCGACGTGGGCCGCGGTGTTGCGGACGGAGCGTCCCGGGCCCGACGCCAACTTCTTCGCCGCGGGCGGCAACTCCCTGCAGGGCGCACGGCTGGTCAGCGGGCTCCGCGACGCGCTCGGCATCCGCATCCCGCTCAACGTGATCTTCGAGAACCAGACGGTCGCCGCCCTGGCCGAGGCCGTCGAACAGCTGCGGGAGGAGCCGGCCGAGGCGGCCCGTACGATCGAGCCGCTCGCCCGGTCCGCCGGCGAGCCGCTCCAGGCCCCCACCTCCTTCGTGCAGCAGCGCATGTGGGTGGAGGAGCACATCCACGGGCCCAGCTCCCGCTACAGCATCCCGCACGCGGTCGAGCTGGGCGGACCGCTGGACGTGCCGGCCCTGGGCGCGGCGGTTCGTGCGCTGGTGGCGCGGCACGAGATCTTCCGGACGACGATCAGGGCCGTCGACGGCGTCCCACAGCAGACGGTGAGCCCGGACTCCCCGGTCGACCTGGAGCTGGTCGACCTCGGCTCCGAGCCGGCCGAGCGGCGCGAGCAGGTCCTGATGGACCGGATCGCCGAGTCCGCCCGGCGGCCGTTCGACATCGAGCGGGGCCCGCTGCTGCGGTTCGAGCTGTACCGGCTGGCCGAGGACTGGCACGTCCTGCTCGTCAACCTCCACCACGCCATCGTCGACATCCGTTCCTTCGAGCTGGTCGTGGCCGAGCTGATGAGCCGGTACCTGGGGTCCGCCGAGGAGGACCCGGCGAGCGCACCGGTCCAGTACGCGGACTACGCCGCCTGGCAGCGCGGCACCGTGGACGAGGCTGCGTTCGACAAGCAACTCGACTACTGGAAGGAGCAGTTGCGCGGCCCGCTGCCGGCCCTGGAGCTGCCCGCGGACCTGCCGCAGCGGGACACCGCGGCCAACCGCGGTGCCTCGGTGTCGGTCGAGCTGCCCCGGGCGCTGTCGCGCCGCCTGCGCGAGCTGTCCAAGAGGCACGACGCCACCCCGTTCATGACCCTGCTTGCCCTGGTCAACGTGCTGATGCACCGGTACAGCGGCCAGACGGACGTCGTGATCGGCACGCCGAGTGCCGGCCGCGACCTGCCCGAACTCGAGACCATGCTGGGCTGCTTCCTCAACACCCTGGCGGTGCGCAGCGACCTGTCCGGCGACCCGACCCTGGCCGAGCTGCTGGGCCGGGTGCGCGGGACGGCCCTCGCCGCGTACGCCCACCAGGACGTGCCGTTCGAACGCGTGCTGAACGCCGTTTCGGCGGACCGGACGTCGCGGCAGGGCCTGTTCCGGGTGATGCTGTCGTTCCACCAGGAGGTCCCGGCGCCCGAACTCCCGGGCCTCACCGTCGACGACGTCCCGGTCGCCCTGGAGGCCGTCAAGTTCGACCTGGTCTTCGCCGTGACCGAGACTGAGTTCACCTACCGGGTGGCCCTGGAGTACAACACCGACCTGTTCGTCGAGGACAAGGCGTGGCGGATCCTGGAGCACCTGGAGACGCTGGCCGCGGACGTGGTGGCCGCGCCGGACAAGCGGATCTCCGAGCTCACGATCCTTCCGGAGGATGAGCGGCGCCGGATCGAGGAGTGGTCGTGCTCGGCCCACGGGCCGTACGCCACCGACCTCTTCCTGCACCGCTTGTTCGCGGAGCAGGCGGCCCGCACCCCGGACTCGGACGCGGTGGAGAGCGGCGACCGGGTGCTCAGCTACCGCGAGCTCGACGCGTGCGCCGAACGGCTGGCGGCACGGCTCGCGGCCGACGGCGTCGGCCCGGACGACCTGGTCGGCCTGTGCGCGGAGCCGTCCCTGGAGCTGATGGTCGGGATCCTCGGCATCCTCAAGGCCGGCGCCGGGTACGTGCCGCTCGACCCGCTGGCACCGGCCGACCGGATGGCCTACGTGGTCGCGGACAGCGGGATGCGGGTGCTGGTCACCACGCCGGCGCTGCGCGACCAGCTGCCCGCGCAGGTGACCGGCCCGGTGGTCGTGCGCACGGCCGACGCCGCCACGGAGGGCGCGCCCGCCGAGCCCGCCGACTCCGGTGGAGCCGGCCGGCCGGGCGTCGAGATCGGCTCCGAACAGCTCGTCTACCTGATGTACACCTCGGGAACCACCGGCAACCCCAAGGGTGTCGGGCTGCCGCACCGTGCGGTGACCCCCTGGATCCAGTGGGCACAGGACGCCCGCCCGATGGCCCCGGGCACCCGGGTGCTGCACAACCTCTACTACCACTTCGACTGGTCGGTGGAGCAGATGTTCCATGCCCTGACCGCCGGAGGCTGCCTGGTCATGCTCCCGGCGGAGGTCCGTGCCGACCCGGCGGCCACCGCCCGCTTCATCGATGACCGCGCCGTCACCATGCTCTACCTGACGCCGACCCAGATGCGCGGCATCGCCGACGCCGGCATCGCGATGCCGACGCTGCGCCATGTCTCCATGGGCGGGGAGAACCTGGACGCCGAACTCGTCGCGCGCACCCGGGCGCTGGTGTCGCCGACCTGCGCGATCTGGAACGAGTACGGCCCGACCGAGACGGCCGGCGCCGCACTGGTCGGCCGGATGGGCGACGAGCCGCCCGGGCGGAGCTCCATGCCGCTCGGCGAGCCGATCGCCAACGCCACCTGCGCCGTCGTCGACCGGTGGGGCAACCCGCAGCCGATCGGCGTGCCCGGCGAGCTGTGGATCGGCGGCGACGGCGTCGCCCGCGGCTACCACAACCTGCCCGGGCTGACCGCCGAGCGGTTCGCCGCCGACCCGGCCCGGCCCGGCCACCGGCTCTACCGCACCGGCGACCTGGTGCGCAGGCTGCCCGACGGCGAGCTGGAGTTCCTCGGCCGGGTCGACGGTCAGGTGAAGATCCGCGGCGTCCGGGTCGAGCTGGAGGAGATCGAGTCCGTGCTGCGCGGCCACGCCGACGTGGCGAACGCCGTGCTCGTCCTGGACGGCGACCGGCTGATCGCCTACGTCGCCCCGGCCGGCGGCGGCAGCGTCGACGAGGCCGCGCTGCGGGCCCACGCCGCGACGAAGCTGCCCATCGTCATGCAGCCGGGCGTGTACGTGCAGCTGGCGTCGATCCCGTTCTCGCCCACCGGCAAGGTCGACCGGCGTCGGCTGCCGAAGCCGGAGGCGGCGCAGTCGCCCGAGGCGGCGCCCGCCGTCCCGCCGTCCACCGCGATGGAGCACACGGTGGCGCGGGCGTGGGCGGAGGTCCTGCGGCAGACCGGGGTGAGCGTCCACGCCAACTTCTTCGAGGTGGGCGGGGACTCGTTCTCCCTGATGTCCGTGGTCGGCGCGCTGCGAGCGGAACTGGGCATCGACATCCCGGTGCGCGCCGTTGTGGACAGCCCCACGATCGCCGGTCTCGCGTCCCACCTCGAAGCCCTGCGTTGGACCCTGCGCTCGCGCGAGAGCGCGCTCGACACCAGCGGTGACCGCGAAACGGGCGAGCTGTGACGGCCCCGGACGGAACCGCCGTACCCACCGGGCCGCGCGGTGCGGTTGACCTCCTGCTGGCGGCGCGGGAGGCGAACATCGCCCTGTGGGTGGAGGACGGCCGCCTGCGCTTCGACGGTCCCGCCGGTGCGATGACCCCCGGGCTGCGTGCCGAACTGGTCGAGCACAAGGCCGAGATCACGGCGTTCCTGGCGGAGGCCGACCTCGCCGAGCGATCGACCGTCCGGATCGTCATGCGCGACGGCATCCGGCTGGCGGCCGACGTGTTCCGGCCCCGGCGCCGCGGCGTTCCGGTCGCCGAGCCGATGCCGGTCCTGTGGTGCCACGAGCGCTACCGGCGCGCCGAGACGGTGGACGGCGGACTGCTGACGAAGGTGGACGCGCAGCCCTGGCTGAAGGAGATGCTGCGCGCCGGGTACGTCGTCGCGGTGGTGGACACCCGCGGCAGCGGCGCCTCCGAGGGCGTCCGGCGGATCGAGTTCAGCGCCGAGGAGGCTCAGGACGCCCACGAGGTCACCGAGTGGCTGGCGGCGCAGTCGTGGTCGAACGGGCGGATAGGGATGTTCGGCCTCTCCTACTCCGGCATCAACCAGCTGCTGGCGGCGGGCACCGCCCCGCCCCACCTCACGGCCGTCATGCCGCAGATGGCGATGTTCGACCTCTACGACTTCCTGCGGCCAGGCGGGGTCTTCCGGGACGACTTCGTGCGCAACTGGAGCGAGCTGGTGCGACGGCTGGACACCCAGCCGGGTGCCGCCCCGGCCGGCCCGGAGGCGGCGGACCGGGCGGACGCCCTGGCCGGCCATCGGCTGAACGCGCACGTCTTCGCCCAGGCGGCGGCCCTGGAGTACCGGGACAGCCGCGACGGGGCGACCGGGCTCACCCCCTACCGGGACGTCAACCCGGCCGCCGTCCGGGACGCGGTGAGCGCCTCCGGCATCCCGGTCTGCCACCTCGGCGGCTGGCACGACATCTGGGCGAAGGACACCACACTGTGGTTCCGCAACCTGACCAACCCCCAGCGGATGGTGATCGGCCCCTGGAGCCACAACAACTGGCGCAACGAGGACGTCGCCCGCGAGTACCTGCGGTGGTACGACCACTGGCTCAAGGGCGAGGACAACGGCGTCATGGCCGAGCCGGGGGTGCGCTACTACACGATGGGGACCGGTGGCGGGACCGGCTGGAAGGCGGCGGAGCAGTGGCCGCCCGCCGGCGTGCGCGAGGTCGAACTGCTCCTCGGCGCGGGCCGCACGGGCGGGGACGGTCGCCACCTGCAACTGGTTCTGCATCGCCCGGAGTTGGTCCTGCCGGAGGTTCTCCATGACCAGCCGCGCATCCTCCGGGTGGCGGGCCAGCTGG
>NZ_JBEYVJ010000298.1:0-8993 GCF_040643935.1 Kitasatospora sp. NPDC047058
GACTCCGGCCCGTTGACCGCCGCGATCACCGCACCCTCGGCCAGCGTCGCCAGGACCTCGACCTCCGGCGCGTTGACCGCCGCCATCGCACCGCCACCTGGCAGCGCCTGCATCAGCCGCGCCCGCGCCGCCACCAGCTTGCAGGCGTCCGGCAGCGACAGCACCCCGGCCACATACGCGGCCGCGACCTCGCCCACCGAATGACCCACCACCGCGTCCGGCGTCACCCCGGACGCCGCCAGCACCGCCGCCACACCGACCTCGAACGCGAACAGGCCCGCCTGCGCGTACAGCGTCTGGTCCGCGAGCGTCTCGTCGACGCCCTCGGCCCCGAGGACCACGTCCCGGACCGAGATCCCGAGCTCCAGCTCCAGCAGCCCGCACACCCGGTCGAACACCTCGGCGAACACCGGGCTGCCCTCGTACAGGCCCCGGCCCATGCCGGTCCACTGCGAGCCCTGGCCGGCGAAGACCAGGCCGACCCGGGCACCGGCCCGCGCCACACCCGACACCACCGACGCCGCCGACACACCCTCGGTCAGGCTCTCCACACCGCGCAGCAGTTCGGCACGGTCGGTGCCCACCACCACGGCCCGGTGCTCGAACGCCGACCGCGTCGTCGCCAGCGACCAGGCGACGTCCGCCGGCTCCAGCTCCGGCCGCGCGGCGACCCAGTCCCGCAGACGCCCGGCCTGGGCCGTCAGCCCGTCCGCCGAGCGGCCCGAGACCACCCAGGCACCGGCACCCGGCAGCACCGGGTCCGCCGCCACGGCCTCCGCCTCGACGGCCTCGGCGGCCGGCGCCTCCTCCACGATGACGTGCGCGTTGGTCCCGCTGATGCCGAACGCCGACACACCCGCTCGGCGCGGACGCCCGTTGGCCGGCCACGGCACCGCGTCGGCCAGCAGCCGCACCTCGCCCGCCGCCCAGTCCACGTGCGGCGACGGCTCGTCCACGTGCAGCGTCCGCGGCAGCTCCTCGTGCTGCAGCGCCAGCACCATCTTGATCACACCGGCCATGCCGGCGGCCGCCTGGGTGTGACCGATGTTCGACTTCACCGAACCCAGCCACAGCGGCTCGTCCCCGGCCCGCTCCTGGCCGTAGGTGGCCAGCAGTGCCTGCGCCTCGATCGGGTCCCCGAGCGGGGTGCCCGTCCCGTGCGCCTCCACCACGTCCACGTCCGCGGCGGTCAGCCCGGCACTGGCGAGCGCCGCCCGGATCACCCGCTGCTGCGACGGGCCGTTGGGGGCGGTCAGACCGTTGGACGCACCGTCCTGGTTGATCGCCGAGCCGCGCACCACCGCGAGGACGCGGTGCCCGTTGCGCCGGGCGTCGGAGAGCCGCTCCAGCACCACCATGCCGGCACCCTCGCCCATGCCCATGCCGTCGGCCGCGGCCGAGAAGGCCTTGGACCGGCCGTCCGCCGCCAGCCCGCGCTGCCGGGCGAAGCCCACCATCTCCCACGGCGTCGCCATCACGGCGACACCGCCGACCAGGGCCAGCGAGCACTCGCCGGAGCGCACCGACCGGGCGGCCGTGTGCAGCGCCACCAGCGAGGACGAGCAGGCCGTGTCCACGGTCAGCGCCGGACCCTCCAGACCCAGCACGTACGACACCCGGCCGGAGATGATGCTGGTCGCGTTGCCGGTCACCAGGTGGCCCTCCACCTGTGCGGCGCCGTCCTGGCCGCCGAGCTGCATGCTGGCCAGCGCGTAGTTCGACGAGTACCCGCCGATGAACACGCCGGTGCGCGAGCCGCCCAGCGACGCCGGGTCGACGCCGGCCGACTCCAGTGCCTCCCAGGACAGTTCGAGCATCAGCCGCTGCTGCGGGTCCATCGCCAGCGCCTCGCGCGGGCTGATCCCGAAGAAGCCCGCGTCGAACCGGCTCGCCTGGTGGAGGAAGCCGCCCTCACGCGTGTACGTGGTCCCGGCGTGCGACGGGTCGGGGTCGAACAGGGCGTCCGCGTCCCAGCCACGGTCCTGCGGGAGGCCGGAGATGCCCTCGCCGCCCGCGGCCAGCAGCTCCCAGAGCTCCTCGGGGGTGTTCAGCCCGCCGGGGAACCGGCAGCTCATCGCGACGATCGCGACCGGCTCGTCGTCGGTGACGACCGGGCCCGGCACGACCGGCGCCGCCGCGCCGCCGGCCAGGGCGCCGAGCAGCTCCGTCCGGAGGTGCTCGGCCAGCACCTGCGGGGTCGGGTAGTCGAACATCAGCGTCGCCGGCAGGCGCAGCCCGGTCGCCGTGGCGATCCGGTTGCGCAGCTCGACCGAGGTCAGCGAGTCGAAGCCCAACTCGCTGAAGGCACGGCCGGCCTCGACCTCGTCGGAGCTCGCGTAGTTCAGGACGGCGGCGGCCTCCTCGCGGATCGTGTCCACCAGGAGCCGGTCCTGCTCCGCCCGGGACAGGCCGGTCAGCCGCCCGGCCAGCTCGCCCTCGGCGGCCCGGGCGCCGCCGGTCTCGGTCCGCTGCGCCGCCTTCAGCTGCAGGGCGTCCGGCAGGTCGCGCAGGAACGGGACGTCCAGGATCTGCGCCTGGCCGGGAGCGGCCGCGAAGGCCGGCCAGTCGAGGTCCATGACGGTCAGGACGGTGTCCGGGCCGCCCACGGCGGTGCCCAGGGCCTTGACCGCCATGGCCGGGTCCATCAGGACCTCCCAGCGGTTGCGGCGCAGCCGCTGGCGGGCCGCCTCGCTGCCCCCGGACACGCCCTCGCCGGCCCAGGGGCCCCAGGCCACCGAGAGGGCGGGCAGGCCGCGGGAGCGCCGGTTGTCCGCCAGCGCGTCCAGGAAGGCGTTGGCGGCCGAGTAGTTGGCCTGGCCGGCGCCGCCGAAGGTGGCCGCGGCCGAGGAGAACAGCACGAACGCGTCGAGGCCGAGGTCCGCGGTGAGCTCGTCCAGGTGGACGGCTCCGGCGGCCTTGGGCGCGAGGGCACTGGCCAGCCGGTCGTGGTCGAGACCGTCGAGCACGCCGTCGTCGAGCACGCCGGCGGTGTGCATGACCGTGGTGAGCGGCGGGCCGCCCGCGCCGATGCGGTCGATCACGCCGGCGAGATCGGCGCGGCTGGCACTGTCGCAGCCGGTGATCTCGACGTCGGACCCGGCGGCCGCCAGGCTCGCGGCCAGCTCCACGGCGCCCGGGGCGGTGACCCCGGACCGGCTGGCCAGGACGAGCCGCTCGGCGCGGCCGGCCAGCCAGCGGGCCACGTGCCCGCCGACCGCGCCGGTCCCGCCCGTGACCAGCACGGTGCCGCGCGGCGTCCACTCCCGGCCCGCCCTGGGCTGCGGGGACCGGGTCAGGCGACGGCCGAGGATGCCGGCGGGCCGGATGGCCACCTCGTCCTCGCCGCAGCCGGCGAGCACCGTGCAGAGCCGGCTCGCGGCGCGGTCGTCGAGCACGGCGGGCAGGTCGACCAGGCCGCCCCAGCGGTCGGGCTGCTCCAGGAAGACCACCCGGCCGAGGCCCCAGGTCTGGGCCTGCACCGGGTTGGTCAGCGGGTCGCCGGGGCCGGTCGCGACCGCCCCGGAGGTGAGCGTCCACAGCGGCGCGGTGATCGCGGCGTCGGTCAGTGCCTGGATCAGGGTCAGGGTGCCGGCCAGGCCGGCGGGCACCACGGGCCGGTCGGCGAGCGGCGTCTCGTCCAGGCCCAGCAGGGACACCACGCCGGTGACGGACGCCGGCGTGTCCTCGTCGGCCCCGGACCGCAGGGCCCGGGTGAGGTCGGCGGCCAGCGCGTCGCGCCGCGCCGTGCCGCACCCGACCTCGACCACCTCGGCCCGGGCGCCCCGCGCGGTCAGTGCGTCGACGCACGCCCGGACCAGGTCCGCGGTGCGGCCGGCCCGGTCCGCCGGAACCGCCACCAGCCAGGTGCCGGCCGGCTTGGCCGGCGCCGGGTCGGTGACGGGGGCCCAGGTGACGCGGTAGCGCCAGTTCCCGGTGACGTCCCGGTCCCGTTCGCGCCGGCGCCAGGACGCCAGCGACGGAAGCACCTCACCGAAGGACCGCCGACCGTCCACGGCGAGCGTGTCGGCGAGCTGCTGCAGGTCACCGCCCTCGACGGCCGCCCAGAACCGCGCCTCGGCCTCGGAGGACGCGCCGTCCCCGCCGGCCGCCGGCGCCGCCAGGCGGGAGCCGGTGAGCCAGTACCGCTGGTGCTGGAAGGCGTAGGTGGGCAGGTCCGTGCGCCGCCCGGCCGGCAGCACCCGCTGCCAGTCGACGGGGACGCCGCCCACGTGCACCTGGGCGAGGGCCGCCAGCAGCCGCCGCGGGCCGCTGTTCTCGCGGTCCAGCGTCCCGGTGATCACCGGGGTGCCGGCCGTGCCCAGGTCCTCGATCGTCTCGGCGATCCCGGTGGTCAGCACCGGCTGCGGGGACACCTCGACGAAGGTCCGGTTCCCGGCCGCGGCCAGCTCCCGGACCGCCTCGTCGAAGCGGACCGTCCGGCGGACGTTGGCGAACCAGTACCCGGCGTCCAGCTCCGTGCCGTCCATCCACCGGCACTCGACCGTGGAGAACAGCGGGATCCGCCCGGCTTCCGGCCGGATGCCCGCCAGACGCTCGCTCAGGACGCCCTCCAGTTCGGACACCCCGGCCGAGTGCGCCACGAAGTCGGTCACCGGGATCGGCCAGCGCATGACCTTCCGGGCCGCCAGCTCGGCGCCGAACTCGGCCAGCGCCTCCGTCTCGCCGGACACCACCGTCGCGGCGGGCCCGTTCACGGCGGCGACCGCCAGGCGGTCACCCCAGGGCGCGAGCAGCTCGCGCACCGCCGCGGCGGGCATCACGACCGACAGCATCCCGCCGCCGGTGCCCAGGCCGGCCAGCGCCCGGCTGCGGACCGTCACGACCTCGGCCGCGTCCTGCAGCGACAGGATCCCGGCCACCGTCGCCGCCGCGATCTCGCCCTGCGAGTGGCCGACCACGGCGCCCGGCGTGACGCCCGCGGCCTCCCACACGGCGGCCAGCGACACCATCACCGCCCACAGCGCGGGCTGCACCACGTCGGCGCGGTCCAGGGCGGGTGCGCCGTCCGCACCGGCCAGCACGTCGGCCAGCGACCAGTCCACGTGCGGTGCCAGGGCCTGCGCGCACTCGGCGATCCGGGCCGCGAACACCGGCGAGGCCGCCAGCATCTCCCGGCCCATGCCCTCCCACTGGGCGCCCTGGCCGGGGAAGACGAACACCGCCTCGCCCGCCTCGGCGGCCGCCGACGTCCCGGCGACCACGCCGTCGGCGCGCTCCCCGGCCGCCACCGCGGCCAGGCCCGCGGCCAGCTCCTCGCGGGCCGTCCCGGTCACCACGGCCCGGTACTCGTACACCGAACGGGTCGCCGCCAGCGACCACGCCACGTCCGCCGGGTCCAGCTCCGGCCGGGTCGCCACGTACTCGGCCAGCCGGGCCGCCTGACGGCGCAGACCGTCCGCCGTCCGGCCGGACACCACCCAGGCACCGGCGTCGTCGGCGTCGAGGACCGCGGGGGCCAGGGGTGCTCCGGCGCCCCCGTCCGCCGCGGCCGCCTCGGCGTCCGCCGGGTCGGGGGCCTCCTCCAGGATCAGGTGGGCGTTGGTGCCGCTGACCCCGAACGAGGACACCCCGGCCCGGCGCGGGCGTCCGTCCGTCCGCCACGGCCGCGACTCCGTGAGCAGGCGGACGTCGCCGGCCGACCAGTCCACGTGCGGCGAGGGCTCGTCCGCGTGCAGGGTGGCCGGCAGGTTCCTGTGCTGCAGCGCCAGCACCATCTTGATCAGGCCGCTGATGCCGGCCGCGCCCTGGGTGTGGCCGATGTTGGACTTCACCGACCCCAGCCACAGCGGCCGTCCCTCCGGACGGTCCTGGCCGTAGGTGGCGATCACCGCCTGCGCCTCGATCGGGTCGCCCAGCACCGTGCCGGAGCCGTGCGCCTCGACCACGTCCACGTCGGCGGTGGTCAGCCCGGCGTCGGCCAGGGCGGCGCGGATCACCCGCTGCTGCGAGGGGCCGTTGGGGGCGGTCAGACCGTTCGACGCGCCGTCCTGGTTCACCGCGGAGCCGCGCACCACAGCCAGCACCGGGTGCCCGTTGCGCCGGGCGTCCGAGAGGCGCTCCAGCACCACCATGCCCGCGCCCTCGGCGACGCCCATGCCGTCCGCGGCGGCCGAGAACGACTTCGACCGGCCGTCGGGGGACAGCCCGCGCTGCTTGCTCACCCAGACGAAGAGGTCCGGGGCGGACGCGATGAACGCGCCGCCGGCCAGCGCCAGCGAGCACTCGCCCGAACGCAGCGCCTGGCTGGCCAGGTTGACCGCCACCAGCGCCGACGAGCAGGCCGTGTCGACCGTCACCGCCGGTCCCTCCAGGCCGAAGGTGTAGGACACCCGGCCGGAGAGCACGCTGGTCGTGGTGCCCGTCAGCAGGTGCGCCTCCAGGCCCTCCGAGGCGTCCGGCCCGACCAGGCCGTAGCCCGCGTAGCTCGCGCCCGTGAACACGCCCGTCCGGCTGCCGCGCAGCGTCGACTGGGCGATGCCGGCCCGCTCCAGGGCCTCCCAGGCCGTCTCCAGCAGGAGCCGCTGCTGCGGGTCCATCGCCAGCGCCTCGCGGGGGCTGATGCCGAAGAAGCCGGCGTCGAACTCGGCCGCGTTGTAGACGAACCCGCCCTGGCGCACGTACGCCGTGCCGGGGTTGTCCGGGTCCGGGTCGTAGAGGCCGTCGAGGTCCCAGCCGCGGTCCTGCGGGAACGCCCCGATCGCGTCGGTGCCCGAGTCCAGGAGCTCCCACAGCTCCTCGGGGCTGCGGACGCCGCCGGGGAAGCGGCAGCCCATGCCCACGATCACCACCGGGTCGTCGTCCAGCGGCACCGTGCCCGCCACGACGGCCCCGCCGGCGCTCGCGGTCCCGCCGCCCAGCAGCTCGTCGCGCAGGTAGCCGGCCAGCACCGTCGGGCTCGGGTAGTCGAAGAGCAGCGTGGCGGGCAGCTTCAGGCCGGTGGCCGCGCCCAGCCGGTTGCGGAGTTCGACGGCGGTCAGCGAGTCGAAGCCCAGCTCGCTGAAGGCCCGGCTGCTGCCGACGGCCTCCGGGGAGGCGTACTCGAGCACGGCGGCGGCCTCGGCCCTGACCATGTTGACCAGGGCGCGGTCCTGCTCGGCGGCCGGCAGGCCGGCCAGCTGCTGGCGCAGCGGCGTGCCGGCGCCCTGCTCGACGGCCGAGTCGGGCCCGTCGCCGGCCAGGGCCTCGACGACCTCGGGCAGGCTCCCGATCAGCGGGCTGCGCCGGCGCAGCGTGAACGGCGGCGCGAACCGCGCCCAGTCCACGTCGACGACCGTCGTCAGCGCCTCGCCGCCGTCCAGGATCTGCGCCAGCGTCCGGGTGGCCAGGTCCGGGCTCATCAGCCGCAGCCCGCGCCGCTCCAGCTGGGCGCCGTCGGCCCCGGCGCCCATCGCGCCGACGCTCCACGGGCCCCAGGCCACCGAGGTGGCGGCCAGGCCACGGGCCAGGCGGCTCTCCGCCAGGGCGTCCAGGAAGGCGTTCGCCGCCGAGAACCCGGGCTGCTGGCCGCCGCCCCAGACGGCGGCGACCGAGGAGAAGAGGACGAACGCGTCGAGGTCCAGGCCGGCGGTCAGCTCGTCCAGCCAGGCCGCCGCGCCCGCCTTGGCCGCGAGCACCCCGGCGAACTCCGCGAGGTCGACGTCGTCGACCGGCCGGTTGTCGATGGCCTCCGCGAGGTGCAGGACGGACGACAGCGCGGGGCCGGTCGCCGCGATCCGGTCGAGCAGGCCGGCCAGCGCGGCACGCTGCCCGGCGTCGCAGGTGACGACGTCCACGTGGGCGCCCTGCGCGGCGAGTCCGGCCGCCTGCGCGGCGATGCCGGCGGTGGCCGGACCGGCGGTGCCGGTCAGCACCAGCCGGGCCGCGCCCTGGCCGGCCAGCCAGCGGGCGACGTGCCCGCCGATCGCGTCGGTGCCGCCGGTGACCAGCACGGTGCCGCGCGGCTTCCAGCCCCGGCCCGCCTTGGGCTGCGGGGCGTGGGTCAGGCGGCGGGCCAGGAGTCCGGTCCGCCGGACGGCGACCTGGTCCTCGCCGCAGCCGGCGAGGACCGCGGCCAGCCGGGCACCGGCCCGGTCGTCCATCACCTCGGGCAGGTCGATCAACCCGCCCCAGCGGTCCGGGTGTTCAAGTGCGACGACGCGGCCGAGGCCCCAGATCTGGGCCTGCACCGGGCTGGCCGGCGCCTCGCCCGGCGTCGCCGCGACGGCGCCGCGGGTGACGGCCCACAGCGGCGCGGTCACGCCGGTGTCACCGAGGGCCTGCACCAGGCCCAGCGTGGCGGCCAGGCCCACGGTCACCACCGGGTGGGAGGGCAGGCGGGTCTCGTCGGTCGCGAGCAGCGACAGCACGCCGGACACCGCCGGACCGCCCTGCTGCGCCGCTCCGATCAGCGCGGCGATCTCGGTCCGGTCGACGGTCCCGGCCGGGACCTCGACGAACACGATCTCGGCCCCGCGGGAGGACAGCGCCGCCGTGCAGCCCTGCGCCACGTCGCCGCCGGTCTCCCCGGCCGGGGTGACGACCAGCCAGCGGCCGGTGGGCACGGCCGGGGACTGCTCGGTGACCGGCGACCAGGTCACGCGGTAGCGCCAGGCCTCCGTCGCCGAGCGGTCGCGCTCGCGGCGCCGCCAGGTCGCCAGGGCGGGGAGCACCTCGGCGAGCTGCTTCTGGTCCTCGATCGCCAGGGTGTCGGCGATCCGCGCCAGGTCACCGCCCTCGACGGCGGCCCAGAACCGGGCCTCGGCCTCCGAGGACGCGCCGTCGCCGCCCACCAGGGGTGCGGGCGCGTCGGCGGACTGGAGCCAGTACCGCTGGTGCTGGAAGGCGTAGGTCGGCAGGTCCACCTGCCCGGCGGCCGGCAGGACGGTCTTCCAGTCCACCGGCAGACCGCCGACGTAGGCCTGCGCGAGCGAGGTGAGCAGGCGGGAGGCGCCCGCGTTCTCGCGCTCCAGCGTGCCGACCGTCAGGACATCGGC
>NZ_JBEYVJ010000299.1:0-8969 GCF_040643935.1 Kitasatospora sp. NPDC047058
GGCCCCATTGCACTCCGCCCCCAACCCCCCCCACGCGAACCGCAACCACACCCCCCCCACCCCCCACCGGCCCCGGGACCTTACAGTGGGCCGGGGCCACGGTCGTGGTGCGGGCGGCCGGCGTCAGTGGTCGTCGCCCGGGTCGGCCGGCGCCGTGTTGTGCGGCCGGCCGGGAGCCGTGGTGCGGCCGCCGCCGGGGCGGCCCGGGGGCGTGTCCGGGCGGCCGCCCCCGCCCGGTCCCGCCGTGCCGGACGGGCCGGTACCGCTGGGGCCGGTCCCGCCCGGGCTCTCGGTCGGGTCCTTCTTGGGCGGCGGGTCCGGGATGTAGACGGTCCGGAAGTTCTCCTCCGGCATGCCGCGCACCGCCTGGCTCATCGCCTGCTGCCAGATCGGGCCGGGGCCGGTGGCGCCGAACACCTCCTCCTGGTACTTGCCGCCGATCCTGATGTCCCGCATCGGCACACCCTTGGCCGGGCCGCCGAGCCAGACCGAGCCGGCCAGGTTGGCGGTGTAGCCGCTGAACCAGGCGGCCTTCTTCTCGTCGGCGGTACCGGTCTTGCCGGCGATCTGCCGGCCGTCGTCCAGGCCGAGGTCGCGCGCGGTGCCGCCCTTCTCGGTCACGCCGAGCAGCACGGTGTTGAGGACGTCGGCGGTGTTCTGCGAGATCGCCTGGCTGCACTTGACCGGGGGCACCGGCACGTCCCGGCCGTCCACGGTGGTGATCCGGGTGAGCGCCAGCGGCGTGCAGTAGGTGCCCCGGGCGGCGAAGGTGGCGTAGAGGTTCGCCATGGTCAGCGGGCTGACCTCCTGGGTGCCGAGGCCGAGCGCCGGCACCTCCTCGAGCGCGTCGCCGTTGGCCTTGCCCGCGACGCCCAGCTTGTTGGCCATCTGCTTGACCGCGCAGAGGCCGATCTCCTGCTCCATCTGGACGAAGTAGGTGTTCACCGAGAGGGCCATGGCCTTCTTCAGCTCGTACGGGCCGGACTCGCTCGCCGACTCGTTGGGGACGGTGCCCTCCTTCCTCCCCTTCTGCAGGTTCTTCCAGGTGCCCGAGCAGGTCGACATGTTCGGCCAGTCGATCCGGTTCTGCGAGGGGTAGGCCTGGGTCGGCGGGAGTCCGGCCTCCAGCGCGGCGGCGGCCACGATCGGCTTGAAGTTGGAGCCCGGCTGGAAGCCGTTGCCACCGCCCATCGCCGCGTCCACGTTGTAGTTGATGACGGTCTCGTTCTTGTCCTTGTCGATGCCGTACGGGCGGGTCTGGGCCATCGCCAGGATCTTGCCGGTGCCCGGCTCGACCATCGTCATCGCCGCCGAGACCGGGTCGGTGACGTAGACCTTGGTGGTCACCGCGTTGAGCGCGGCGGCCTGCTTCACCGGGTCGAGGGTGGTGTAGACGTTGAGCCCGCCCTGGTCCCAGAGCTTCTTCCGGTCGGCGGCGGTCTTGCCGAACACCGGGTCCTGCTTGATCACGTGGCGGACGTAGTCGCAGAAGAAGCCCATGCCCGCGTTGGCGGTGATGCACCCGTTCCGCGGATCCTGGTAGTGCAGGACCAGCGGGCCCGCCTTGGCCTCCTTGGCCTGCTCGGCGGTGATGTGCTTGTTCTCCACCATCTTGTCGAGGACGGTGTCCCGGCGCTTGCGGGCGGCCTCCGGGTGGAGCCTGGGGTCGTACTGGGACGGGTTCTGCACCAGGCCCGCCAGCGTCGCCGCCTCCGGCAGGGTGAGGTCCTTGGTGTCCTTGCTGAAGTACCGCCGGGAGGCGGCCTGGATGCCGTAGGCCTTGTTCCCGTAGAAGGTGATGTTCAGGTAGTTGGTGAGGATCTGGTCCTTGGTCAGGTCCTCCTCCAGCTTGATGGCGTACTTGAGCTCCTGGATCTTGCGGCCCAGGGTCTTGCGCTGCGCCTCGCGCACGAGGACCGGATCGTCCCCGGCCTGCTCGACGTTGACGTTCTTCACGTACTGCTGGGTGAGGGTGGAGGCGCCCTGGACGGCGGCGCCGCTCTCGGCGTTCTTGGTCACCGCCCGGAGCACGCCCTTGAGGTCGACCGCGCCGTGCTCGTAGAAGCGGGCGTCCTCGATGTCCACCTGGGCCTGGCGTATCAGCGGGGACATCTGGTCGGCGGATATGACCGTGCGGTCGCGCTCGTAGACCTTGGCGATCTGGCCGCCGTTGGCGTCGTAGATGAAGGAGGCCTGGGTCAGCGGCGGGGTCTTGAAGTCGTCCGGGATGTTGTCGAAGTCGTCCGCCGTGTTCTTGGCGGTCAGTCCGAGCGCACCCGCCGCCGGCAGGGCGATGCCCGCCAGCAGAACACCGGCCAGCGTGCTGTAGCCGAGGAACTTCACCGCGTGACCCAGCATTCCGAGCGGCGTTTCGCGGCGCCGGGGGCGGGGGACCCAGATGTCGCCCTGGTCCGGGGCGGATGTGCGGCGGCTCTTCCGTGACATAGCCGGAACACTACGTCCACGAAAACCCCGCGTGGGACGGGTGTTGGCCGAGCTTTGTCACAAATCAGCGACAAATTCACCGCATCCGGGGAGGGATGACGCCGGTTTCGGCCAACTTCACGGTCCGAAAAGGGTCGTTCGCCCACCACCGGGCTGCCGGGGAACGACGGGCCGGCCGCCCGTCAGCCGCCCTTCCGCTTCTTGCGCAGGCCGAGCAGTGCGCCCACCACGGCGAGCAGGAACACCACGCCGAGGGCGCGGTCGGACGGGCCGCCGGAGGAGCCGTCCGCGGACGCCCCGGCGGCGGGCGCGCCGGAGGCGACACCGGACGCCGGGGCGGACGGGCCGGGCCCGCCCGGGGCCGCACCCGAGGACGAGGCGGCGGGCAACGGCTTCACGGTGTCGGGGAGTTGCCCGGCGTCCAGCGGCTCCCGCCAGACCGGGCTGTCCTTGCCCTCGGTGCCGTAGAGCACCGACCGGCCGTCCGCGGTGAACGTGACCGACTCGCCCTGGCGCTGCAACGGCATGGAGAGCGAGCCGAGTTCGGCGGGCGCGCCGTCCTTCCAGCGGTACAGGGTGGCGGCGAGGTAGCCGCGCAGGACCAGCCGGGTGCCGTCCGGGGAGAAGGCGCCGTCGGTGACCCACGGGACGTCGCCGATCCGGCGGAAGGTGTTGACGCCGGCGGTGGAGAGCTTCTCCGGCCCCTGGTAGAGGCCTCCCCCGCCCTGCTTCTTGCTGGCGATGTAGGCCCGGCCGGTGACCGGGTGGACCATCAGCGCCTCGGCGTCGCGCGGGCCGTCCTCGTACCGGACCCGGTAGCGGGTCACGTCCACCGACTGGTCGCGCAGTTCGGCCGGTTCGGCGAAGGAGTAGATCCACACCTCGGACCACTTGCCGCCGAGGTTGTCGCCGATGTCGCCGACGTAGAGCCGGCCGTCGGGGCCGAGCGAGATCGCCTCGACGTCCCGCGGCTCGATGCCGCGCAGGGTGACGGTGGCGACGGTGCGGCCCTGCGAGTCGACGGCGTAGACGTAGGGGCCGTCGTCGCTGTCGTTGTGCGTCCAGTAGACGCCGGGGTGGGCGAGGCTGGCGGCGAGGCCGCTGGACTCGGTGATCCGCGGGTCGCCGATGGTGAACGCCGTCCCGCCCCGGTCGGCCGCCCGGGCGGGCGCGGTGCCGGTCACCCCGAGCACGGCGGTGGCCGTACAGGCGGCCGCGACCAGGGCCGCCGAGGCGCGGGCCGCTCCCCGCCGCCAGGTCCGCCGCCCGTCCGTTCGCATCCTCAGCATCCGGCGATCCTCCCACGCGGGCCGGTCCGGCCGGGCCGAGGACTTTTCGTCACCTTGACGAGATTGCATCCGGCCCAATATCGTCGTACTGACGAAAAGGGGTCCCACTCATGGCCGACATCACCAGGCGCTTCGGACTGCGCCACCTGCGCGCCGTCCCCACCGCCCACATCCGGCACCTGAACCGGGGGCGGCTCGCCCACGACGGCACCGGCCTGGCCTTCTGGTTCCGCCCGCTCAGCGCCGCCCTCTCCGAAGTTCCGGTCGACGACCGCGAACTGGCGATGCTCTTCCACGCCCGCACCGCCGACTTCCAGGACGTCACCGTGCAGGCCACGCTGACGTACCGGATCACCGAACCCGCCACCGCCGCCGCCCGCGTCGACTTCGGCATCGACCCCGACACCGGCGCCTGGCGCGCCGCACCGCTCGACCAGATCGCCACCCTGCTCACCGAGACCGCCCAGCAGCACGCGCTCGGCCTGCTCGCCCGCACCCCGCTCGCCACCGTGCTCGCCGACGGCGTCGGCACCGTCCGCGAGCGGATGGCGGCCGGCCTGGCCGCCGAGGCCCGGATCACCGAGACCGGGCTCGCCGTGATCGCCGTCCGGGTGGTCGCGCTCCGCCCCGAACCCGAGGTGGAGCGCGCCCTGCGCACCCCCGCCCGCGAACTGGTCCAGCAGGAGGCCGACCGGGCCACCTTCGAACGGCGCGCGGTCGCCGTCGAGCACGAGCGCGGCATCGCCGAGAACGAACTCGCCAACCGGACCGAACTAGCCCGGCGGGAGAAGCAGTTGCTCACCCAGGAGGGCGCCAACGCCCGGCTCCGGGCCGAGGACGAGGCCGCCGCCGACCGGGTCCGCGCCGACGCCGAGGCCGAGCGCCGCACCCGGCTGGCCGGCGCCGAGGCCGACGCCGCCCGCGTGCTCGGCGAGGCCAGGGCCGCCGCCGAGGCCGCCTGGCTCACCGCCCACCAGCAGGCCGATCCGGCCGTGCTGCGCGCGCTCGCCCTGATGCGGCTGGCCGAGCACCTCCCGCAGATCGACAGCGTCACCGTCACCCCGGACCTGCTCACCGGGCTGCTCGGACGCCTCGCCGCCCCCGCGGGCGAGCGGTGAGCCTCGCGCCCCGGGCGGTCCTGGTGCACCGCCGCACCGAGTACGAGGAGCTGATCGCCCACCACGGCACGCCCGGCCAGGCCGCGTTCTTCCTCGCCTCGCGCGGCCGCTCCGTCGCCGAGGTCGAGCAGCGGCACCGGCGGCAGGCCGAGGCGCTCGCCCGGGCCGCGGCCGCCGTCCCGCTCGACTGGCGGCGCACCCGGGTCGAGCGGGCCGACCTGCCCCGGTTCCTGTTCGAACCGGAGGACGTGGTGGTCGTGGTCGGCCAGGACGGGCTGGTCGCCAATGTCGCCAAGTACCTGGACGGCCAGCCGGTCGTCGGCGTGGACGCCGACCCGGGCCGCAACCCCGGCGTGCTGGTCCGCCACCGCGCCGACGCGCTGGCCGCCCTCCTCCCGGCCGCCGCCCGCAGCGGCGCCCGGCACCTGGAGGAGCGCACCATGGTCGAGGCGGTCGCCGACGACACCCAGCGGCTGCTGGCGCTCAACGAGGTGTACGTGGGCCAGCCCGGCCACCAGACCGCCCGCTACCGGCTGGCCGTCGACGGGGAGCCGGCCGAACCGCAGGCCTCCTCCGGCGTCCTCGTCGGCACCGGGACCGGCGCCACCGGCTGGTGCCGGTCCGCCTGGCTGGAACGCGGCGGACCGCTCGCCCTCCCGGGCGCGGCCGCCCCCGCCCTCGCCTGGTTCGTCCGCGAGGCCTGGCCCTCCCCCGCCACCGGCACCGCCCAGGTGCACGGGCTGCTCGACGCCGGGCGGCAGCTCGTCCTGACCGTCGAGTCGGACCGGCTGGTCGCCTTCGGCGACGGCATCGAGGCGGACGCGCTGGAGCTGACCTGGGGCCAGACCATCCGGCTCGGCGTGGCCCCGACCCGGCTGCGGCTGCTGGGGTAGCGCCCTTCATGCCGCCCGGCCGGGCGGCCGTCGGTCCGTCCGCCCGCCCGTGGGTGGGGCCGGCGGCGCGCGTCAGGGCCGCGCGGTGCGCCGCGCGTGCACGGCGAGCACGGCCAGGTAGCTGCGGCGGACGTCCTCCCGGTCGGCCGGCTCGGGCACCGACTCGGCGCCCAGCCGGTCGATCATCGCGGCCTGGCGGAGCAGCACCGGGCGCTGCGCCTCGGTCGTGGTCTCCTCCATGATCTCCGCCAGGGCGTCGAGCTGCCGGATCAGGACCGCGGGCATGCCGGCGGCGGCCTGGCGGATCTTCTCGAACGCGCGCTCCACCAGCCGCTCGTAGCCCACCGGCGCGGTGATCACCCGGATGTGGCCGTCCGCGTCCCGGTGGACCGGGTCCGGCCGCCAGCGGGCAGCGATCCGGCACAGCCCCTCCCCGAGCCAGTCGATGCAGGTCAGGGCGGTGAAGGTGTCGTTCACCGCGGTGGACAGCGCCCGGATGGCGATCTCCACCAGCTGGTCCACCGCGAAGGCGATGTCCTGGGCGAGCGTCCTGGTCGGGCCGGTGATGTGGGCGCGGGCGAAGCTCCGGGTCACCTCGGCCGCCGCCTCGGCCGGCCAGACCGTGGCCAGCTGGTGACCCTGTACCAGGAAGTGGCCCGGCCGGTGGTCCAGCCGGATGACGGCGTCGAGCTCCGTCGCCATGCGGACCAGCGTGCGGTGCCGGACGAACTGCAGGTAGCCGCTGCCCGGCGCCGGAACGGCCGCCCCCGACGCGTCCAGCCGGGCGTGCAACTCGGCCGGCGGCGGCCCGCGCTCGACGTCGCCGCCCCTGGCCGGCTCACCCGCCCCCGCCTCGATCGCCGCCGAGAGCTCGGCCGCGATGTTCGCGATGACCCGCGGCAGCTGGATCGAGGTGGCGATGTGGTGGATGAAGTAGATCAGCACCCCGAGGTCGGCCAGCACCAGGGCCATGCAGACGGTGATGGACAGGTGCGGGACGAAGTCGCCGCGCGCGGACGGTCCGATCACCATCAGCGACAGCACCGCGTAGACGAACGTGCCGACGAAGGTGCCCAGGGTCAGCTGGGTGGTGCGGTCGCGGATGAAGGTCCGCAGCATCCGGGGCCCGAACTGGGTGGAGGCGAGCGTCAGGGTCACGATCATGATCGAGAACACCACGCCGACGACGGTGATCAGGGCCGCGGCGATGGCGGCGAGGATCTGCCGGGCGGCGTCGGCCGTCCCGCTGATGACCCAGGTCGGCAGCGTCAGGTCGCCCAGGTGGGCCGCCCGGTCCAGGGACCAGGTGACCACGAAGAGCAGCCCGGCGAGCAGCACCTCCAGCACCGGCACCACCCACAGGTTCGTCCGCAGTGCCTCCCGGCGCCACTGCGCCTCCAGGTGGACCCCACCGATCACCTCGCCCGCCTCCAGTCCCTGCGCACCAGCCCGCCGAACGCCTTCCGGGCGCTGACTCAAGGGTTGGCCGACCGGGCGCCGCCCGCCCGCCGGGCTGCCCGTCCGGGGGCCGGTCGGGTGGTCCGGCCGAGGCGCCCGGGGTGCCGCTAGACGAGGGTGAGGATGCGCGGGCCCTCCTCGGTGATCGCGACGGTGTGCTCGACGTGGGCGGCGCGGCTGCCGTCCGTGGTCCGCAGGGTCCACCCGTCCGGGTCGGTGTGGTAGTCGTCCCGGCCGCCGGCCGTGAGCATCGGCTCGATCGCCAGCACCAGGCCCGGCCGGAGCAGGTAGCCCCGGCCCGGGCGGCCCTCGTTGGGCACGTGCGGGTCCTCGTGCATCCGCCGGCCGATGCCGTGCCCGCCGAAGCCCTCGGGCAGCCCGTAGCGGGCCGGCCGCGCGACCCCGGCGATCGCGTGCGCGATGTCGCCCGTCCGGTTGCCGACCACCGCGGCCGCGATGCCGGCTTCGAGTGCCCGCCGGGTGACGTCGATCAGCCGCTCGTCGGCCGGCCGTGCCGCCCCGACGGTGAAGCTGACGGCGGCGTCGCCGGCCCAGCCGTCCAGCACGGCCCCGCAGTCGATGCTCACCAGGTCGCCGTCCCGCAGCCGGTAGCCGTCCGGGATGCCGTGCACCACGGCGTCGTTGACGGAGGCGCAGATCACCGCGGGGAAGGGCACCGGCGCGAAGCCCGGCCGGTACCCGAGGAACGGCGAGGTCGCCCCCGCCCTGCGCAGCACCGCACGCGCGACCTCGTCCAGCTCCAGCAGGCTCACCCCGACGGCCGCCGCGCCCTGCACCGCGGCCAGCGCCTCGGCGACCACCCGCCCGGCCTCCCGCATCGCCGCGAGGCCCACCTCCGACTTCAGCTCCACCATGTCACCGCTCCTCTTCCGGTCCGGCGCCCGCGCCACCGTCGCCCAATTCTTATACCGGTATATCTATCACGGTCGGAGCGGTATTAGTATCGGGGCATGGTGAGGACCCCACTGACCCCCTGGGAGCGCGAGCGCGGCGAGCACTTCGGTGCGCTGCTGCGGGAGGCGCGCGGCACGCGGAGCATGGTCGAGGTCGCGGCCGCGGCCGGCATCTCCGCCGAGACCCTCCGCAAGATCGAGACCGGCCGCGCCCCCACGCCCGCCTTCTTCACCGTCGCCGCGCTCGCCCACGCCCTCGGCCTCTCCCTCGACGAGCTCGCCGCCGCCTGCGCCCTGCCGGCCGAGGACGACCAGGCCCTCTCGGCCTGAGCCCGGCGCCCGGCCGGGAGAGGTGGCCGGGAAGACGCAACGGGCGTCGGTACAGGTGATCCTCCGCGCGCGGACGGTGTCACGCCCGCAGGTTCCGCCGACACCCCGTTACGATCGCAGCGCGTTCGCCGTCCCGCCTCGCGGCCCGGCGGCGAGGTCAGTCCTGTCGTGGGAACGAGGTGCCGTCGTGGCCGTCCGGAACAAGACCGCAACCATCGGCCCCAGCGGCTTGGAGCAGTTGCACCTCGCGGTGGCGAAACAGGCCACCGTCGAGATCATGGAACCGCGCGACGCCCTCACGCTCAGCCGGCGCCTGAACGGCGTCAATCTCGAGCTCGTCACGGAGGACCGCAACTTCACCGCCCTCAAGACCGGTCAGACGATCCCGTGGGGAACGATCCGCGCCTCGGGACCGTCCGGCACCCTGGTCCGCTATCGCGTGCGCACCGGACGCGATGTCACCGGGACCCCCGAGTTCCCGTTCTAGCAAGCGAACCGGCCGGGCGCGTGACGCGCGCCCGG
>NZ_JBEYVJ010000300.1:0-8941 GCF_040643935.1 Kitasatospora sp. NPDC047058
GCCGCCGGCCCGGGCGGCACCGGCGGCCCCGGGGGTCCCGGCCCCGGCGGCGTCAACGGCTCCGACACGCCCTTCGCCGTCGCGACCGCGTTCGCCACCGTCAAGTGGCTGCTGCTCGTGCCCGCCGCGGTGGTGGCCGTCGTCGTGGTCACCGTCACCCTGCACCGCGCGCTGCGCGGCCTGCTGCGGCGGCCACCCCTGGACGGCACCACTCCCCCGGACGGCACCACTCCCCCGGACACTCCGGAGAGCCCGGAGGCCCCGGTGACGGCGGCCGCACCCGCGCTGGTACCGCCCTGGCCGGTGGCCACCTCCCACGGCGGTCACTGGCCGCCCGGGGCGCGCCCGCACCCGCCGCTCGACCGCCAGGCCCGCTGGCGCAACGGCGCCGTCGTACCGCCGGGGCGGGAGCACGCCCGGCTGGGCTTCTGTGTCTCCGGCGGCGGCATCCGCTCCGCCTGCCTCACCCTCGGCGCCCTCCAGGAGCTGCGGCCCTGGCTCGGACAGGCCCGGTACCTGGTCTCCGTCTCCGGCGGCGGCTACACCGTCGGGGCGTTCCAGCTGGCGCTCAGCGACTCCGCCCCCGGCAGCCCGGTGCACGCCGTGTCCGGACTGACGGCCGACGACGTCCTGGAGCCCGGCTCACCCGAGGAGGACCACCTCCGCCGCCACGCGAAGTACCTGGCGGAGGGCGCCGGGCAGTGGCTGGTCGCCCTCGGGACGCTGCTGCGCGGCCTGGTCACCACGCTCACCCTGCTGCTCGCCACCGTCCTGGTGCTCGGCCTCGGACTGAGCCGGTTCTACCACCTCGTCCCGCTCACCGACCTGGACGGGCTCGCCGCCGTCGGCCTGCGCACCGGCGGCGGGGGCGGGGCACTCGACCCGCCCGTGTTCCGGCCGGCGGCCGTCTCGGCCCTGCTCGTCCTGCTCGTGGCCGGCGTCGGCTGCTGGCTGCTCTGGCTGCTGGTCTTCTCACTGCTCGGCTGGAACTCCCCGCTGCCGCGTGCGCTGCGCCGGCTCTCGTACGGCGCGCTGGCGCTGGCGGCGCTGCTGACCGTAGGGGTGCTGGTGGTGCCGGGGCTGGCCTGGGGCGCGGTCGCGCTGCAGCAGGCGCTCGCGGTCGGGGCGGGCCGGACCGGCGCGGGCCTCAGCCTGACCGTCCTGCTCAGCTACCTGGCGCTGCTGCTCGGCATCCTCTGGCGCGGGCGCCGGGCCGTCGAACAGGGCGCGGCGGCGTTCGGCGGGCTGCTGCGCGGCACCCGGCGCCTCGGCGGCGGGCTGGGCGGCCGGGTCGCCGAGTACCTGGTGGTCTGGTCGGCGCTGGCCGCGCTGTCGGCCGGGGCGCTGCTGGCCCTCGGCTGGGCGGTGGCCACCGGCCACGCCTGGCCGGCGGCCGCCCAGGTGCTGCTGCCGCTCGTCCTCGGCACCGTCGGCCTCAACCTCGACCAGACCTGGCTGGGGCTGCACCCGTTCTACCGGCGCCGGCTCGCCTCCGCGTTCGCCGTCCGCCGGGCCACCGAGGACGGCGAGGTGCTGGCCCGGCCGTACCGCTTCTACCGCGAGCAGACCCGGCTCAGCCACTACGGCGCCCGGCGCCCCGGCTTCCCGCAGGTGGTGTTCGCCGCGGCGGCCAACCTGTCCGGCAACTCCCGCACCCCGCCCGGGCGCCGCGCGGTCTCGTTCACCTTCTCGTACGACTACGTGGGCGGACCGGACGTCGGCTACGCCCGGACCGACCTGCTGGAGCGGCGCACCCGGCCGCACATCGCCCGGGACCTCACCCTGCAGTCGGCGATGGCCGTCTCCGGGGCCGCGTTCTCCTCCGCGATGGGGCGTCAGTCCCGCTCGTACCAGGGGCTGTTCGCGGTGACCAATGCCCGGTTGGGCACCTGGCTGCCCAACCCGGCCGTCCTCGGACCGCTCTGGGCACCCGGCCGGGACTGGCGGACCGCACCCGAGCCCGCCGTCCGGCGGCTCCCGTACCAACTGCGCGAACTGTGCGGGCGGTTCCCGATGGACGACCGGTTCCTGCTCACCACCGACGGCGGGCACTACGAGAACCTCGGGCTGGTCGAGCTGCTCCGGCACGGCGTCCGCACGGCGGTCTGCATCGACGCCAGCGGGGACACCTCCTACGCCGCCACCCTGGCGGCGGCGATCACGCTCGCCCGCGAGGAGCTGGGCATCGTCATCACCCTGCACGAGCCCGAACTGCTGCTCCCGGGCAGCGCGGGCGTCCCCGGCGATGCCGGAAGGGCCGGTACCGCGGGTGGTGCGGGTGGCGGGCGCGCAGGCAGCGGGGGCGGCGGGGGCGGCGCGGGTGGCGGGCCGCTGCGCGGGCTGGCGGCCCGGCTCGCCGACCGGCTCTCCGCGCGGGCCGTGATCACCGGGGACATCCGGTACCCGGGGCCGCTCACCGTCCCGGACGAGGACACGGCGGCGGCCGACGGCCCGCACGGCCGGGACGCCTCGCACGGCACGCTGATCGTCCTGCAGGCGGTGCTCACCGCGGACATGCCCTACGAGCTGCACTCGTACGCCGTGGCCAACCCGGCCTTCCCGAACGACTCGACCAGCGACCAGTGGTTCGACCCCCGGCAGTTCGACGCGTACCAGACGCTCGGCCGTCACCTGGGTGCGCAGGCCGCGCCCGTGCTGAAGGCGGTGCTGGCCGGCACCGGCCCGGGCCCTGGCCCCGCGGCGCCCGCCGCCGCACCGCACATCCCCGCGCCGCACGCCCCCGCACCGCACGTGCCCGCCGCGCCGGACCACCACCGCGACGCGCCCCGCAGGGGTGACGGGCTCGCTTGACTCGCGCCCGCCGCGTCGGGAAGGATCCGGCGCATGGACTCCGGCACCACTCTGGTCTGCCGCCTGCACGTCGATCTGCGACGCCAGGCGAGTTCCATCTGTGCCTGTTGACCCTGCCCTTTCCCGCCCGGCCCGCCCTGTGACCTCTTCCAGGGCCCGCGCCGCGCACCCGCACCCGCATTCCTGACGCGCCCAGCCCGGCGTACCCGCACTGACGGTCCGGCAGCGCCGCACCCGCGGCCGCGCCACGGTTCCCGTCCGCACCTGCGGCCACGCCCGGGCACGGCCCCCTTGCTCCACTCGACCCGCCTTCCTTCCCCGAGGACGCCCACATGAGCCTGGACCTCGCCGCCGGCACCGGCACCGGCGCCGCCGACACCGCCGATGCCGACACCGCCACACCCACGACACCCGCAGCACCCACGGCACCCGGGGAGCCGCGCGCGCCCCTCACGGCCGACGCCCTCCGCGAGGTCGTCCGCGACCTGGCCGAGCAGCCCGACCGGTGGATCCACCACGTCCGGCTCGCCACCGAGGAGCGCTGGTACCGGCGGCTCGTGGCCGACGAGGACCACGAGGTCTGGCTGATCAGCTGGCTGCCCGGCCAGTCGACCGGGTTCCACGACCACGGCGGCTCGCGCGGCGCGTTCACCGTCGCACTCGGCGAGCTGGAGGAGCTCTCGCTCGGCGGCGCCGAGCAGGGCCTGCTGGTCCGCCGGGTGCCGGCCGGCACCACCCGCGCGTTCGGTCCGGAGTACGTGCACGACGTCCGCAACACGGCCACCGGACCGGCCGTCACCCTGCACGCCTACGCGCCGCCGCTCAGCTCGATGTCGCACTACGAACTGCGGGCCGGCGGCCTGGTCCGCACCTCTCAGGAAGGACCGGAGCAATGGTGACCACCGTCGACGACCTGGTGGAGCGCGCCCGCGAGGGGGTCCACCGGCCCCGGGCCCGGGAGGCCTACCAGGCGCAGCTGGACGGGGCGCTGCTGGTGGACATCCGCCCGGCGGCGCAGCGGGCGGCCGAGGGGGAGATCCCCGGGGCGCTGGTGATCGAGCGCAACGTGCTGGAGTGGCGGCTCGACCCGACGGGCAGTCACCGGATCCCGGAGGCGACCGGGTATGACCTGGAGGTGGTCGTGGTCTGCTCGGAGGGGTACGCGTCCAGCCTGGCGGCCGCTTCGCTGCGCGAGTTGGGCCTGCTCCGGGCGACGGACCTGGACGGCGGTTTCGTCGGCTGGGCCGCCGCCGGGCTGCCGACCCGGCCGGGGGGCTGAGGAGCCGAGGGCGGCCGGGCCGGCCGACGCCTGGGCTCGCGCCTGTGAGCACCCGGACCGACCCCGGGCCGCCACCGGACCGCGCCCGGCCGTACCTGCCCGCCGTCGCCCGGCCGTACCTGCCCGCGCGCTGTCCCGCGATATCCCAGGGACAGGAGATGATCCAAGTCATAGGCTGATCGGAGTTTCCGCCGGTCCGATGCCGGGCAACCACGCGGGCGGAAGAACGCCCAGGCAGTTGATACGAAAGAGAGACGGTCAGGTCACATAGCGTCATTTGTCGACATAACGTCACCGACCGTCCGCCAAGCAGCCATCGACCGACCGCCACCATCGGCGCCGCCACCCCGGGGCGCCGAGACGAGGAAACTCCCCGTGATCAGATTCGACGGCGCCGGCAAGCGCCACCCCGACGGCACCATCGCCGTCCGGGGCCTCGACCTCGACGTGCCCACCGGCCGGACGACCGTCCTGGTCGGCCCGTCCGGCTGCGGCAAGACGACCCTGCTCCGCATGGTCAACCGGATGGTCGAGCCGACCTCGGGCCGGGTCCTGCTGGACGGCACGGACGTCGCCGAGCTGGAACCGGCCAAGCTGCGCCGCGGCATCGGGTACGTGATCCAGCAGGCCGGACTCTTCCCGCACCGCAAGGTGATCGACAACATCGCCACCGTCCCCTACCTGCTCGGCTGGGACCGGAAGAAGGCCCGCGCCCGCGCCGCCGAGCTGCTGGAACTGGTCGGGCTGGCGCCCGAGACCGGCAAGCGGTACCCGTTCCAGCTCTCCGGCGGCCAGCAGCAACGCGTCGGCGTGGCCCGGGCGCTGGCCGCCGACCCGCCGGTGCTGCTGATGGACGAGCCGTTCAGCGCCGTCGACCCGGTGGTCCGCGCCGGTCTCCAGGACGAGCTGCTCCGGCTCCAGTCCGAGCTGCACAAGACGGTGCTGTTCGTGACGCACGACATCGAGGAGGCCGTCCGGCTCGGCGACCAGGTCGTGGTGCTGCGCGAACAGGGCCGGATCGCCCAGCTCGCCGACCCGCACACGCTGCTCACCGCGCCCGCCGACGACGACGTGGCCGCCTTCCTGGGCCGCGACCGCGGCCTGCGCGGGCTCGGCCTGCGCCCCGCCGACGCCGTGCGCGTCCGCCCGCCGGCCGACGGACTGCGGTTCGGCGGCTGGGAGCTGGCACTGGACGACGAGCGCCGCCCGATCGGGTGGATCGACCGGACCGCGGCCGTCGCCACCCTGCACCCGGCACCCGGCTACCGGCCCGCGGCCGACACCCTGCGCACCGCCCTGGACGCCGCGGTCCTCTCCCCCGCCGGCGTCGCCGTCGCACTGGACACCGACGGCCGGGCCCTCGGGACGGCGAGCCGCGAGGCCGTCCTCGCCGCCCTGACGGGCACCCCCGCACCGCCCGCCGGGGCCGACGGACGACCCGGCGCCGACGCGGACGGAAAGCCCGGCCCGCACCCGGACGGACAGCCCGGTGCGAACGGACGGCCCGGCCCGGACGCCGACGGGCAGCCGCTGACCGTGGCGGACGGCCGGCCGCGGGCCGTGACCGGCGGGACTCCGCTGACCGAGGCGGACGGAGCCACCGGTGGACGATGAACCGATCGTCCGCTGGTACTGGATCGGCGACCACCTCGGGTACCTCGGCGACCTGCTCGCCGACCACGCCCTGATCGCCCTGGTCCCGGTGCTGGCCGGACTGCTGCTGGCCGTCCCGCTCGGCCTGGCCTGCGCCCGCTTCCCCCGGCTCTACCAGCCGCTCGCCGCCGTCTTCAACGTCGTCTACGCCCTTCCCTCGCTGGCCGTCTTCGTGGTGCTCATCCCCTACACCGGGCTGGCCACCCAGGCCACCGTGATGATCCCGCTCACCTTCTACGCCCTTGCCGTCCTGCTGCCGACCACGGTGGACGGGCTGCGCGCCGTCCCCGAACCGGTCCGGCAGGCGGCCACCGCGATGGGCTACGGCCCCTGGCACCGGCTGACCGCCGTCGAACTGCCGGCCGCCGTCCCCTACCTGGTGGCCGGGCTGCGGGTGGCCGCGGTCTCCAGCATCTCGCTGGCGAGCGTCGGCGCGCTGGTCGGCCGCGGCGGGCTGGGCTATCTGTTCATCGACGGGTTCCAGCGCACCTTCCCGACCCCGATCGTGGCCGGCATAGCGCTGATCGCCGTCCTGGCACTGGCCGTGGACCTGCTGCTGCTCGGCGCCCGGCGGCTGCTCGCGCCGTGGGCCGTCCTGGAGAAGGGGGCCGGCCGGTGAACTGGCTCTCCTGGCTGGGGGACTTCTTCTCCTCCCCGGACCGCCGCAGCGGACCGGACTCGATCGTGCACCGCGTCACCGAGCACCTGGTGCTCTGCGGCGAGGCACTGTTCTGGGCGGCCCTGCTGGCCGTCCCGCTCGGCCTGCTGATCGGCTACACGGGGCGCGGCGCCGCCGCCGTCACCTCGCTGGCGGGCGCCGCCCGCGCGCTGCCCACGCTCGGGCTGGTGACCCTGGCGGTGCTGCTGGCAGGCGTCGGCGACACGGCCGTACTGGTCCCGCTGGTCGCGCTCGCGGCGCCGCCGCTGCTGGTGGCCGCCGTCGAGGGCGTGCGCGGCACCGACCCGGACGTCCGGGACGCGGCGCGCGGCGTCGGGCTGACGCACCCGCAGGTGCTCCGGCAGGTCTGCCTGCCGTCCGCGCTGCCGACCCTGCTGGCCGGGTTCCGGACCGCCACGGTGCAGGTCATCGCGACGGCCACGGTGGCCGCGTACGTCGGGCTGGGCGGTCTCGGCCGGTACGTCGTCGACGGGCTGGCGACCCGAAACTTCGCCGTCACGGTGGGCGGCGCGCTGCTGGTGGTGCTGCTCGCGGTCGGCGCCCAGCTGTTCTTCGCCCTGCTCGCCCGGTACGCACTGCCGCCCGGGCTGCGCGCCCAGCGCCGGGCCCGCTGAACCCCACCCCCTTAGAAAGGACACGAATCACCATGTCGACATCCGCATCTGCACGGCCGGCCGCGTCCGCATCGGTCTCCGCCGCTTCCGCTTCCGCGACCGCGCGGCGGCGTGCAACCGGGCGCCGGGCCGTCGTCCTCGGCACGCTGGCCGCGCTCGCCCTCGGCGCCACCGCCTGCTCCTCGTCCGGCGCGGACCCGCTGGGCGGCGGCGCATCCTCCGCGGCGGCCACCGGCGGGGGCGGCGCGACCGGTGGATCGGGCTCGACCGTGGTGGTCGGCTCCGCCAACTTCCCCGAGAACGTGCTGCTCGGCTCGATCTACTCGCAGGCACTGAAGGCCAAGGGCGTCAAGGTCCAGGAGAAGTTCAACATCGGCAGCCGTGAGGTGCTCTACGGACAGATCAAGGACGGCAGCCTGACCGTGCTGCCCGAGTACAACGGCTCGCTGCTCGCCTACCTCGGCGGCAAGGCGGCCGCGCCCACCAAGGAGGAGGTCAACGCGACCCTCGCGAAGACCCTGCCGGCCACGCTGGCGATCCTCGACTCCTCGCCCGCCGAGGACAAGGACACCCTGAGCGTCAGCCAGGAGACCGCCGACAAGTACGGCCTGAAGAGCATCGCGGACCTCGCCGAGAAGGCGGGCGAGCTCACCATCGGCGGCCCGCCGGAGTTCAAGTCCCGTCAGGAGCAGCCGTTCAAGGACGTCTACGGGCTGAACTTCAAGGAGTGGAAGCCGACCGGCGAGACCACCGCCAACGCGGTCAAGGACGGTTCGGTCCAGGTCGGCAACGTGTTCTCCACCGACCCCAGGATCACCCAGCTGAAGCTGGTCCCGCTGGCCGACCCGAAGGGCGTGTTCGGCGCGGAGAACGTCACGCCGCTGGTCAACAAGGCGGGCGTCGACGCCACGGCGACGGCCGCGCTCAACGCGGTGTCGGCCAAGCTGGACACGGCGGGCCTGCTGACGCTGATGAAGAAGGTCGCCGTCGACAAGGAGGACCCGTCCGCGGTGGCCAAGGACTGGCTGAAGTCCAACGGGCTGGCCTGAGGCCCTGGCGGGCTGACAGATTTCAGATGACAACTTTCAGCGAACAGATTTCAACATCTGTTCGCTGAAAGTTGTTCGCCGTCAGCGGCAACCCCGGGCCGCACGACCGACCGGGAACGCCTCCGCGCCCCCGGGAGCCCCCACCCTCCGGGGATCTTCCCTTGGGCGGCGCGAACATGACAGTGTGGCGGGATGCGCACTCGTCTCCTCGCCGCCACCCTCACGGCATTCGCCGCGGTGAGCCTCGCCGCCTGCTCCAGCTCGGGCTCCGGCACCGCCGCGTCCGGCACCACCGGTTCCCCCACCGCCTCCGCGACATCCGCCGCGTCCACCGCTTCCGCCGCCGCGAGCACCCCCGCCGCCGACGCCACCACGGCACCGACGCCGGCCGCCCCCGCCCCGGCCACGCCCGGCGGGCCCGCGTCCGGCACCTCCTCGCCCGGCGCCGCGGACGCCCCGAACACCCCGGCGCCGCCCAAGCCCGCGCCGCCCACCGACGCCGGCCTGCCCACCAAGCCGGGCAACGAGGCCACGGCCAAGCTCGTCGCCGCGCTGGAGGCGATCGACCCGGCGATCGTCGGCGGCAAGCCCGAGCAGGCCGTCGACCGGGCCCGCAACCAGTGCCAGTCGATGTACCAGTTCCCGAAGGACCGGGCCAAGCTGGTCGAGCTGGCCAACCAGCGCTTCACCGATGCCGGCCACCCCCAGGGCTTCGGCACCGAGAAGGCCGAGAAGATCATCGACGCGCTGCGCGCCACCCTCTGCCCGCCGGCCTGAGCCTCACCGGATCCCGGTCGGTTCCAGGCCGAGGCCGGCCCCGAGCCCCCGGCGTCCTGAGCGCCGGGCAGGCCGCGGC
>NZ_JBEYVJ010000301.1:0-8924 GCF_040643935.1 Kitasatospora sp. NPDC047058
CCGTGACCGTGACGGCGACCGTGGCGGTTTCCGCCGCGATGACCGCCCGTCCGGCGGTGGCTTCCGTCGTGACGACCGCCCCTCGGGTGGTGGCTTCGGCCGTGACCGTGACGACCGCGGTGGTTTCCGTCGCGATGACCGTCCGTCGGGCGGTGGCGGTTTCCGTCGTGACGACCGCCCCTCGGGTTTCCGTCGTGATGACCGTGACGACCGTCCGCGTCGTGACGACCGCCCCTCGGGTGGTGGCTTCGGCCGTGACCGTGACGACCGCGGTGGTTTCCGCCGTGACGACCGTCCGTCGGGCGGTGGCGGTTTCCGTCGTGACGACCGCCCCTCGGGTGGTGGCCATGGCCGTGACCGTGACGGCGACCGTGGCGGTTTCCGCCGCGATGACCGCCCGTCCGGCGGTGGCTTCCGTCGTGACGACCGCCCCTCGGGTGGTGGCTACGGCCGTGACCGTGACGACCGCGGTGGTTTCCGTCGCGATGACCGTCCGTCCGGCGGTGGCGGTTTCCGTCGTGACGACCGCCCCTCGGGTTTCCGTCGTGATGACCGTGACGACCGTCCGCGTCGTGACGACCGCCCGTCCGGGTTCCGTCGTGATGACCGTGACGACCGTCCGCGTCGTGACGACCGCCCCTCCGGTGGTGGCTACGGCCGTGACCGTGACGACCGCGGTGGTTTCCGCCGTGACGACCGTCCGTCCGGTGGCGGTGGCTTCCGTCGTGACGACCGCCCCTCGGGTTTCCGTCGTGATGACCGTGACGACCGTCCGCGTCGTGACGACCGCCCCTCCGGTGGTGGCTACGGCCGTGACCGTGACGACCGCGGCGGCTTCCGTCGCGACGACCGCCCGTCAGGCGGTGGTTTCCGTCGTGACGACCGCCCCTCGGGCGGTGGCTACGGCCGCGACCGTGACGACCGCGGCGGCCGGGACAGCCGTGGCGGCGGGCGCTTCGAGGGCCGCCGGGACGACCGTGGCGGCTTCCGCCGCGACGACCGCCCGTCGGGTGGCTACGGCCGCGACCGCGACGACCGCGGCGGCCGGGACTACGACGACCGCCGGGGCAACTACGAGCCCGTCAAGCGGCTGCCGATCCCGGAGGACGTCACCGGCTTCGAGCTGGACGCGGACGTCCGCCAGGAGCTCAAGAGCCTGCCCAAGACGCTCGCCGACGACGTCGCCCGCAACCTGGTGATGGTCGCCCGCCTGCTGGACGGCGAGCCGGAGGAGGCGTACCAGTACTCGCGCGTCGCGCTGCGGCTGGCCTCCCGCGTGGCCGCCGTCCGTGAGGCCGCCGGCTTCGCCTCGTACATGACGCAGCGCTACTCCGAGGCGCTGACCGAGTTCCGCGCCGCCCGTCGGATGACCGGCCGGGCTGACCTGTGGCCCGTGATGGCGGACTGCGAGCGCGGCCTGGGCCGTCCGGAGCGCGCGCTGGCGATGGCCGGCGAGCCCGAGGTGAAGCAGCTGGACAAGGCCGGCCAGGTCGAGATGCGCCTGGTCGCGGCGGGTGCCCGCACCGACATGGAGCAGTTCGACGCGGCCGTGGTCACCCTGCAGAGCCCGGAGCTGGCCTCCAACTCGGTGCAGCCGTGGACCGCGCGTCTCCGCTACGCCTACGCCGAGGCGCTGATCGCGGCCGGCCGTGGCGAAGAGGCCCGCGAGTGGTTCGCGAAGGCGGCCGAGGCCGACAGCGACGGGGCGACGAACGCCTCGGAGCGGCTGGCCGAGATCGACGGCCTGGAGTTCACGGACGCGCTCGACCCGGAGCTGGCCGAGGACGCCGAGGAGACCGAGGCCCCGGCGGCGAAGCCGCGGAGCGGCGGCCTGCCGGACGAGCGGGAGATCTTCGAGGACGAAGAGGACGTCGAGGAGTACTACGACGAGGACGACCTCGAGATCGACGAGGACTTCGACGGCGTGGCGCCGGAGCGCTCCACCGACCCGAAGGCCTAGCAGGCCCTGAGCAGTGACGAGTGAGGCCCTGCCCCACCCCGGGAAGTCCCGGGGTCGGGCAGGGCCTCACTGCTGTCCGTGCGTTCGTGCGTTCGTGCGTCGGTGCCGTCCGCAGGTCCGTGGATCCGGGCCGGCGTCAGCCCAGTTCGAGGCTGCGCAGGACCAGCCCGGTGGCCGGCTTCGGCCCGAAGGAGGTGGACTTGCGCGGCATGGTGACGCCCTGCTCGGCGAGCCGGCGGACCACGCTCTCACGGACCGGGTGCAGCAGCACGGCGGTGCCGCCGGTCCGCGCCGCCTCGCGCTCGGCGGCCGCCGCGGTGTGCAGGTAGCCGATGTCGTCGGGGCCGTCGGGGACGCGCCAGGTGTGGTCGAGCAGGGTGGCGTGCAGGACGGTCGCGTCCAGGTGGCGCCACTCCTCCGGCCGGTCCTGCGGCACGGTGGCGTCGAGCAGCTCCTCGTCGGGTTCGCCGACCAGCCAGTAGACGCCGTCGCCGCCGGTGAGCAGGAAGCTGCTGCCGCCGTGGCGCTTCTGTTCGCCGAGGGCCTGCAGCGCGGTGCCCAGCGGGCCGGGCACCTCCTTGACCTGCCAGTGGTCGCCCAGCTGCTCCAGCGCCTCGGCGACCGGCAGCCGGTACAGCACCCGGTGGATCGCGCGGACCTTCAGCGGGTAGCGGGCGGTGTCGACCAGCAGCACCAGGCCGCGGTCCCAGGGGCTGCGCGGCAGGTGGCGGTGCTCGCGCTGGAGCCGCAGGTACATCTCCCACCGGTGGTGGCCGTCGGCGATCAGCGCCCGGCAGGTGGAGAGGTCCCGGGAGACCTCGGCGATCTCGGCCGGGTCGGTGACCGCCCAGAGGCGGTGGTGGGTGCCGTCGGTGGTGGTCGTGGTCAGCAGGGGTTCGCCCTGGACGGCGCGTTCGACCACGCCGGCCGCGCCGCCGTTGCCGCGGTAGGTGAGCAGCAGCGGTTCGAGGTTGGCGCGGGTGGTGCGCATCAGGCCGACCCGGTCGGCGACCGGCCGGGGCATGACGTCCTCGTGCGGGAGGACGACGCCGGCCTCGCTGCCGCTGACGGCGAGGGCGCCGATCAGGCCGCGCTGGAGCAGCTCCGGGGTGTCGCCGGCGGCGGGCACGCGCTGCTCGTAGACGTACAGCGCGGGCTCGGGGTCGGCGGCCAGGACTCCTTCGCGCTGCCAGTCGCGCAGCAGCCGGGCGGCGTGCCGGTACCGGGTGTCGCGGTCGGGGCGGTCCCCGGCGTCGTCCGGCTCGGGGCGCGGCAGGATCAGCCGGACCACGTTGTGCGGGTCGGCGGTCTCCAGGTCGAGCCGGCGGCCCGGGTCGACGACGTCGTACGGCGGCGAGGTGACCGCTGCCAGGGCGCCGACCCGGTCGGGGTCGTACCGGAGGCCGCGGAACGGGGACAGGGACAGGCCTGCGGTGGCGACGTGGCCGGGGTCGCCGGGGCCGCCGTGCGGAGACTCCACTCCGCTTTCTGCACTGGGGGTGCTCATTCTGGGCATCGTAACCGGGTACGCGTTGTTCAGAGATCGGAACACCCGTGCTGGTCGGTGGGGCGGGTGTCGTGACCGAGGGCGAGGTACGGCGTGAGCGAGCGCGACGGCGGGCAGGAGCGGCTGGACGGCGGCGGTACCGGAGGCGGCGAGGGCCTTGCGGACGGTGTCGTGGCAGGCGACGGCTCCGGCGGGGGCGGCGTTCCGGGACAGGCGAGAGCGGGGGAGCCCGCGGGGGACGTGTACGAGTGGTTCCGCCGGGGCGGGCTGCTGCTGGCCCAGGGGAACCCGGCGGCCGCCGAGCAGCTGCTCGCGCGGGCGGCCGCGGCGGAGCCGCACTCGCGCAGCATCCGGGAGACGCTCGCGCGGGCGCAGTTCGACGCCGGTTCGTACGCGGCCGCGCTGGAGAACTTCCGGGCCGTCGCCCTGGCCGATCCGTCGGACGACTACGCTCAGTTCGGGTGGGGCGTCGCGGCGGCCCGGCTGGGCGACTTCGAGACGTCCGCCGAGCACCTGGCGCTGGCCGTGGCGATGCGGCCGGACACCGACCACTACCGGGCCGCGCTGCGGCAGACCCGGGCGACCCTCGCGGCCCGTGCGGGGGCGTTCGGCCCGCTGCTGCCGGGGGCACCGGGATACCTGGAGCCGCCGCCGGCCGCGGACGGTGGTGCGCAGGCCGGGCCCGGCCCGGACGGCGCGGACGACGGGGGAGACGGATGACGGGGACCGACGCAGTCGATGTCGGCGCGATGGATGCCGGCACAGTGAACGACGCAGTGAATGGGGTAGAGCAGGCATGACCGAGACGGCCACCACCGTGCGACGGACCGCCCCCGGCGGGAGCGCGCGCCCGCTGACCGAGGCGTACGACACGGCGCTGCTGGACCTCGACGGCGTGGTGTACGCCGGGCCGAACGCGATCGGGCACGCGGTGGAGTCGCTCGCGTCCGCCCGGTCGGTCGGGATGCGGCTGGCGTACGTGACCAACAACGCCTCGCGGCCGCCCCGGGTGGTGGCCGCGCACCTGACGGAGCTGGGCGTGCCGGCCGAGCCGGCGGACGTGATCAACTCGGCGCAGGCGGCCGCCCGGGTCGTCTCCGAGAAGGTCCCGGCCGGCTCCAAGGTGCTGGTCGTGGGCGGTGTGGGCCTGGAGGAGGCGCTGGCCGAGCGCGGCCTGGTGGCCGTGCGGACGCTGGCGGAGGGACCGGCCGCGGTGGTCCAGGGCTTCGACGCCTCGGTGGGCTGGCAGCACCTGGCGGAGGCCTCGTTCGCGATCCAGAGCGGACTGCCGTGGGTGGCGTCCAACCTGGACCTGACGGTGCCGCAGGCGCGCGGGATCGCGCCGGGCAACGGCACGCTGGTCGCGGCGGTGCGGGCGGCGACCGGGGTGGAGCCGGAGGTGGCGGGCAAGCCGCTGCCGCCGATGCACCGGGAGACGGTGCTGCGGACGGGTGCGCGGCGGCCGCTGGTGGTCGGGGACCGGCTGGACACCGACATCGAGGGCGCGTTCAACGGCGGGGTGGACAGCCTGCTCGTCTTCACCGGGGTGACCACGGCGGCCCAGCTGCTGACGGCGCCGGTGGAGCACCGGCCGACGTACCTGGCGGAGGACCTGCGGGGCCTGCTGGTGCCGCACACCGGGGTGACCGGGGAGCCGGGCGGCGGGTTCGGCTGCGGTGGCTGGACGGCGGTGGCGGAGGACGGCGAGCTGCGGTTCGCGGTGACCGGCGGGGACCGCTGGGACGGGCTGCGGGCGCTGTGCGCGGCGGCGTGGACGGCGCTGGACGCCGGTGCCGTGTCCGTGGACGGGCGGAAGGCGCTGGCCGAGCTGGGCTTCTGAGCCCCACGCCGGGTGACGCCGGGCGAGCCGGGGCGGAGCGCCGGGCCGGGTCAGAGCAGGGTGCGCAGCCGCAGCAGGTCGCGGAAGCCCGCCTCCAGCCTGACCCGGCCGCCGGCCCAGGCCGCGGCGAAGTTGAGCCGGCCGTCGACCATGGCGACCAGGTCGTCGCTGCTCATCGTGAGCCGGATCTCGGCCTTCTCGGCGGGGGCGCCGGGGGCCGCGGTGATGTCCACGATCCGGCCGTCGCGGAGCCGGCCGGAGAAGGTCAGGTCGAGGTCGGTGATCCGGCAGGTGAGCGAGCGGTCGAGGGCGGCCGCCTTGCGGACCTTGCCGGTGGACTGCGCCATGTTCCGGCTGAGCTGTTCCAGTGCCGCGCGGCACTCCTCGGCGTTGGCCATGGTGGCTGGTCCACTCCCTGGGCGACGACGTGCGGCGACGGGGCGACCGCGGTGACTGCGGGGCCACGGTACCCCAGGATGGTTTTGGCGGTAGCGTCGTCAGTGCGGTGCCCGGAACCGGTCCGGGCGGCCGATGGCGACGGAGCGATGCGCGCAGGCGCTAAGGAGGCACCCGGATGCTGCCGAAGACGGTGCGGGGAGTGGTGGAGGTCGCCGCCGAGCTCGTGGAGGAGGTCGGCAAGCGGGTGGTCGGCACCGCGGCCGGGCTGCTGGAGAAGGGCGGGGTCGACGTCGCCGAGGTCGAGCGCCGCCTGGGCGGGCAGTTCCCGCCGTCCGCCAAGTCGCTGCAGACGCTGGCCGAGGAGGCGGTGACGGCCGGGCGCGCCGGGGTTGACCTGGCGGTCGGCGTGGCGCGCGGCGAGGTGGAGAAGGCCTTCGAGAAGGTCGGCGACCAGGTGACCAAGGTGGGCGTGGTGCTCGCCTACCTGGAGAGCAAGCTGCGCGAGGTCGAGGAGGAGGGCGTCGCTCCGACGGCGGAGCCGGGGGCCGGGGAGCCCGGGCCGGCGCCGCGGGCGGACGCGCTGTTCGGGCAGGGCTGGGAGCGTGAGGAGGGGCCGGCGGCCCCGGTGGACCGGGCGGCCGGCGAGCCGATAGTGGCCGAGCGGGTGGAGGTCGACGAGCCGGTGGAGGTCGACCCGCCGGTACCGCCGGTGAAGCCGGTGACCGCGAAGGCGCCCGCGAAGACCTCCGCGAAGAAGACGGCGACGGCGAAGAAGACGGCGACGGCGAAGAAGACCGCGACCACGGCGAAGGCGGCCGCCAAGACGACGGCCGCCGGGACGACGCCGGCCGGGAAGACGGCCACCAAGAGGGCCGTCACCAAGGAGGCCGCCGCGAAGAAGAGCACGACGAAGAAGGCCACCGCCCGGAAGCCCGGCAGCACGAGGAAGCCGGAACAGCCCGATGCCTGACCCGACGACCGCTCCCGATCCGGGCGGCACCGAGCCGTCCGGCGCCGATCTCGCCGCCGCCGATCCGGGCGCCGCCGAACCGCTGCCGCTGGGCGTCGAGTTGTCCCCGACCGGCCACCCGGCCGTCGACGCCGGGCTGGCCCGGCTGGAGGCACTGGACGGGGTGCCGACCGAGGCGCACGTCGCCGTGTACGAAGATGTTCACCAGCGGCTCACGGACACGCTGGCCGCGCTCGACCGGGAATGACCCGCGGAACCACCTGTAGGAGCTGAAACACCAGTGGCAGTGGCACGACGCCGTCTCGACGCGGAGCTGGTCCGCCGCAAGCTGGCCCGGTCGCGGGAGCACGCGTCCGAGCTGATCGCGGCCGGCCGGGTGACGGTCGGCGGCACCACCGCGACCAAGCCGGCCACCCAGGTGGAGACCTCGGCGGCGGTCGTGGTGGCCAAGGACGAGAACGACCCCGACTACGTCTCGCGCGGCGGTCACAAGCTGGCCGGCGCCTTCGCCGCGTTCGTGCCGCAGGGCCTGGTGGTCGAGGGCCGCCGGGCGCTGGACGCGGGCGCGTCGACCGGCGGCTTCACCGACGTGCTGCTGCGCGCCGGGGCCGCGCACGTGCTGGCGGTGGACGTCGGCTACGGGCAGCTGGCCTGGTCGCTGCAGAGCGACGAGCGGGTGACGGTGATGGACCGCACCAACGTGCGCGAGCTCACCCTCGACGTGATCGGCGGGACGCCGGTCGACCTGGTGGTCGGCGACCTCTCGTTCATCTCGCTCGGCCTGGTGCTGCCCGCGCTGGCCGGCTGCGCGGCCGAGGACGCCGACCTGGTGCTGATGGTCAAGCCGCAGTTCGAGATCGGCAAGGAGCGGCTGGGCAGCGGAGGGGTGGTGCGCAGCCCGCAGCTGCGTGCCGAGATGGTCCGCCAGGTCGCCGGTCAGGCGTGGGAGCTCGGGCTGGGCGTGCGCGCGGTCACCGCGAGTCCGCTGCCGGGACCGTCGGGGAACGTCGAGTACTTCCTCTGGCTGCGCCGGGACGCCCCGCAGTTGGACCCGGCGGAGGCGGACCGGGCCGTGGCCGAGGGCCCCCGATAGGGTGCTCTGCGGACGTCCGGTCCGTCATGCTGGGTGACGCGGCCGCACCGGGCGCCGAGGGCGACCCGGCAGGCGTAGGGAGAGGGCAGCGGGCATGAATGATGAACGTACGGTCTTCCTGATCGCGCACACCGGCCGGGAGGCTGCGCTGCGCAGTGTCGAAGGTCTGGTGCACGGCCTGCTGAAGGCGGGGATCAGAATCCGGCTGCTGGCCGCCGAGGCGGTGGACCTGGATCTGCCGGACGGGGTCGAGCGGGTGGCCGGCGGCCCGGGGGCGGCGGACGGCTGTGAGCTGATCCTGGTCGCCGGCGGGGACGGGACGCTGCTGCGCGGAGCGGAGCTGGCGCGCGAGCACGGGCTGCCGATGCTGGGCATCAACCTGGGCCGGGTCGGCTTCCTGGCCGAGGCCGAGCGGGACGACCTCGCCGTCGTGGTCGAGCGGGTGGTGGACGCCGACTACGAGGTCGAGGAGCGGATGACCCTCGACGTGATCGTCCGGACCAACGGCGATGTGCTGCACCACGACTGGGCGTTGAACGAGGCGTCGATCGAGAAGGCGTCCCGGGAGCGGATGTTGGAGGTGGTGACCGAGGTGGACGGCCGCCCGGTCTCCAACTTCGGCTGCGACGGGGTGGTCTGCGCGACGCCGACCGGTTCGACGGCCTACGCGTTCTCCGGTGGCGGGCCGGTGGTCTGGCCGGAGGTGGAGGCGCTGCTGATGGTGCCGATCAGCGCGCACGCGCTGTTCGCCCGGCCGCTGGTGACCTCGCCGGACTCGGTGCTGGCGGTGGAGGTGCAGCCGAAGACGCCGCACGGGGTGCTCTGGTGCGACGGCCGGCGTTCGGTCGAACTGCCCGCCGGGGCACGGGTGGAGGTCCGCCGGGGGCAGACGCCGGTGCGGCTGGCCCGGCTGCACCGGGCGCCGTTCACCGACCGGCTGGTCGCCAAGTTCGCGCTGCCGGTGACGGGTTGGCGCGGCCGGGCGGGGGCGCACTGATCTGCGCCGCCGGCCCGGCCAGTTGACTGACCGTCAGGAAGTGCCGCCCGGCCGTCAGACGGCCAGCGGCTGGCCGTCGTCGGCGGCGTCGCCACCGCCGGAGGTAGGCATACAGGCCGATGCCGATCGCGACCACGCCGGCCGAGTAGAGCCAGCCG
>NZ_JBEYVJ010000302.1:0-8911 GCF_040643935.1 Kitasatospora sp. NPDC047058
GGCACCAGCACCGTACTCAACCGGAACTGCGCCACCATCAACGCAGGGTCACCCACCCCCGCCCGCAGCATCCGCACCTGATGCACCAAACCCGCGTTCCGCATGATCCCCCGATCGCGCCCGGTCCCGTTGTGAACGCCACCCTAATGCACGCATCTGGGGACGGATCGCCAGCTATCCGCGGCCGTGGGAGGCGGTGCGAGGGCTCCGGCGGTTGAGCCGGACCATGCGAGCGGCCCGGCCGGCCGTGTACGAAATTCTGACACTGCGTCATCGATGGCGTCGTCATGGGGCGTTCGGTCGGAGCAGGGTCGTGCTGCGAGCCTTCGGGAGGTGGCGGTGGGCGACCCGGTCATCCGAGGGCCTGTCGCGGCGGCATGGTGGACCGTCAACCGTGTGACGGAACCGCCTCGTCCCCGGCACGAAGCCGTGACCGTTCCGGTGCGGCGCGGACCGTCACCGCACCCCCGGAGCTCACGCCCGCCTTCTGGTTCGCGAACGTCCGGGCCGGCCGGCGTGCTCGGGCGCCGGCCGGCCCGGTGGCCGCAGGGTCAGTTGCAGCCGCCGCAGTCGCAGCCGCCGTCGCAGCAGCCGTCACACCCGCAGCCGTCGCCGCAGCAGCCGTCGTCGCCGCAGCACTGGCAGCATTGGCAACAGCCGTCGCAGTTGTCGCAACCGCCGCAGTTCCCGCAGTCGCAGTTCTGCCGGGCACACCAGCCTTCCCTGCGCTCACGCGAGAAGGGGTCGTCGTGGTCGCAGCACATCAGCTGGCAGGAGCAGGCCATCAGTGCCCAGACCGCGCAGCCGGCCAGCAGGTTGCGCCGGTGCGGCGGCGGGGCGCCGGGCGGGGTGAAGCCGGGGCCCTGCGGGACCCACGGGGGGACCGGCGCGCCGGGGCCGGCCGGTGGGGCCTGGTGCGGATCGTGCTGCGGCGGCGTCTGGTACGGGTTGGGTGCGGTGGGTGCGGTGGACGTGGTGGATGCGGTGGGTGCGGCCTTCGTCCGGCAGGCGGTCGCGTGTGTGGCGGGCCCGAAGGCCCGCTCGACGGCGCGCTCGGTCTCGTGCGCGAGCAGGACGTGCACCAGGGCGCGGTCGGTCAGTTCCACCTCGCGCAGCGCGAGCCGGATCCCGTGGACGGCGTCCCGGCAGAGGCGTTCGGCCTCGGCGCGGTCGGTGCCGGTCGCGGTGAGCGGGTTCCACGCGCCGCTCGCGGCGTCCGCGGCCTGGTCCTCGGCGGCGTCCAGCAGGTGGGCGAGCCGGCCGAACAGCCGGCCCGCCTCGGCCAGCGGCGCGGCGTTGCCGGGGCGCCCGGCCAGCACCGCGGTGTGCGCGAACGCGGCCGAGGTGGCGCTCTCGGTGGGCTCGGTGACCAGCAGGACGGACCCGCCCGGGGCGAGTCCGCGCTCCAACTCGCCCTGGCGGGAGGCCGCGTCGAGCAGCACGGCGGTGTCGAAGCCGACGGCGGAGGCGCTGCCGGCGCTCTTCCGGTCCCAGCGCCTGGTCACCGCGCGGGCCCCGGCCGCGACCGGCCGGCGGGCGAACACGCCGTCCCGGTCCTCGACGTGGTCGCGGATCTTCACCGAGGCGAGCGCCAGCGAGACGGCGGCCGCCAGCCGGGCGCCCTCGCCCTTGGCGACCGAAGCGGTCCGCATCCCCCGCAGCGGGCAGGGCCCGGCGGTGCGGCGCCAGGAGGCGTCGTCCCGGGCGCTCTGCGCCTCGACCAGCACCGAGATGATCAGGCCGTCGTAGTTGGTGGCGGTCCGGGCCAGCTGCCCGTGGTCGTCCCGGAGTGCCAGGCAGAGCCCGCACAGGTGTGCCATCCAGGATGTCTGGAGTCGTTCGGACAGTCGGTGCCGACACGGCCTGATGATCCCGAACATGGTCCCCCCTTGCCTGCGTGGGCCTGCATCGGCCCTGGTCAGGCACATCATAGGATCAACGAACCGAGCTGCGGGAGCCTGTGACGGTGCCGTGACAGGCTCCCGGACCGGCCCGGGTTCGGCCCGGCGGCCTACGCTCCCGCGACCCAGCCCTGGAGCGTCGGGAGCACCTGCTCGGCGACCCGGAACAGCGCCGCGTCGTCCGGGGTCGTGAAGTCCTGCCGCCAGACCGTCAGCTCGAAGGACCCGGCGCCGGCCTTGGCGTCCTTCGCGACGACGAGGTGCCGGGCGACGCCGCCCTTGCCGGCGCCGGCACTCCCGCCCGTCAGGCCGAGGGAGAGCTTCATCGTGTGGTCCGAGTACGTCATCGCGGGGTGGCCGAGGACCGAGGTGGGCGCGTCCTTCGACTGCGCGAACAGGGCGGAGTCCTGCACCCCGACCCGGTGGTTGTCGGTGAGCTGCACCATGAGCGAACCGAGCTGCACCTTGGCCGAGGCGTCGTACACCTTCGTGCCGTCCGCGAAGGTCATCGGCCCGCCGCCGGACTGCGCCACCGAGACGTGCTCGGCCGGCAGGCCGACCAGCGTCGGAAGGTCCGGCCGGTTGAGCGCGGCGCACAGCGCGGGGTACTCCGGCGCGTCCGTCTCCGTGGGCGCGTTGCACGCGGCCGGCTTCCCGTCCGGCGTCGTGGAGTGGCCGAACACCCCGAGGCCCCACAGGAGTGCGGCCGTCCCGCCGAACAGCAGGATCGCCGTCACGGCCTGCGCCACTCCGCTCGGCCCCTCCTTGCGCCCCGGCTCACCCGCGCCGGGCGCCGCGCCGTCCTGGCCGGCGCCGACGTCCCCACCGATGCCATCGCCCACGCCCTCGCCGAGTCCGGTGCCCTCGCCCGGCCCCTCGGTGACTGCAGCTTCCGTCATGTCCTTCGTCCCCCCACCAGTGGTGCGCCCGCGACGGGCTGCGCGATCGTAGCCCATGGCCGCCGCCCCGGTCGCGGCCATATCCGCCCCCCTCGGCCGGCCGGTGCGCGGGCCGGTCCGACCACTCCGGTCGATCCCGTATCCGGGATAGCATCGCGAATATGGGAATCGACACGGCGGCCGACGAACGGCTGGCCCACCGGCTCGCCGAGCTGCGGCTCGAACGCGGGTGGACGTTGGAGGAGTTGGCGCAGCGGTCGGAGGTGAGCCGGTCCACGCTCTCGCGGGTCGAGCGGGCCGAGGTCAGCCCGACCGCGGCGCTGCTGGGGCGGCTCTGCGCGGTGTACGGGCGGACCATGTCGCGGCTGCTGGCGGAGGTCGAGCCGGCGCCGGCGCTGCTGGTGCGGGCCGGGGAGCAGCAGGTCTGGCAGGACGAGGCGACCGGGTTCGTCCGGCGGTCGGTCTCGCCGCCGCACGGGTCGCTGCGGGCGGAGATGATCGAGGGGCGGCTTCCGGCGGGGGCCGACATCGACTATGACCGGCCCGGCGTGCCCGGGATCGAGTGCCATCTCTGGTTGCTGGAGGGAGAGTTGGAGCTGACCGTGGACGGGGAGCGGCAGGTGCTCGGGGCCGGTGACTGCCTGCGGTTCGTCGCCGGGAGCACCCGGTTCCGCTGTCCCGGCCCGGACGACGCCCGGTACGCGCTGGTGGTGGTCGTGCCGTGAAGCCGTCCATATCCGGGGCGCCGAAGGAACGTTTCGACGCCGCCGGGCGCCGGGTGCTGCTGGTCTGCGTCGCGGGCGGGTTCACCACGCTGATCGACCAGTCCGTGCTCAACACCTCGATCCCCGCACTGCGCGAGAGCCTGCACGCCCAGCCGGCCCACCTGCAGTGGATCGTGGCCGGGTACTCGCTCGCCTTCGGGCTGGCGCTGGTGCCCGGCGGCCGGCTGGGGGACGTCCGGGGCCGCAAGTGGTTCTTCGTCACCGGCCTCGCCCTGTTCACCGCGGTCAGCCTGTTGTCGGCGACCGCGACCGAGCCGTGGGTCCTGGTGGCGGCCCGGCTGCTCCAGGGCGCCGGGGCCGGGCTGGTCAACTCGCAGATGATCGGCACGATCCAGGACGTGTTCGGCGGCCAGCTCCGCGCGCGGGCACTCGGTATGTACGCCGTGACCGGCGGGCTCGCCTCCGCCCTCGGACCGCCGGTGGGCGGCGCGGTGCTGGCCGCCGTCGGGCCCGAACAGGGCTGGCGGCTGACCTTCCTGCTCAACGTGCCGTTCGGACTGGCCACCGTCGTGCTGGCCGCCCGCCACCTGCCGCGGCCGCGCCCGAGTGCGCGGCAGGCCGACCTGGACCTGGTCGGGCTGCTGCTGGTGGCCGCGCTGACGCTGACGCTGATGCTGCCCTTCGTCCAGCCGCCGGGCTGGACGGGCTGGCTCGTCTTCGCGGCCGGGGCCGGCCTGCTGCTCGCCGCGCTGGCCTGGTGGCAGCGCCGCTACGCCCGCGCGGGCCGGCAGCCGCTGATCCATCCCGCGCTCACCCGGTCCCGGCCGTACGCGCTGGGCACGGCGGTCGCGATGGCCCAGTTCGGCTCCTCGATCGCGGCCGGGCTGGTGCTGACCATGTTCCTCCAGGACGGCCTCGGGCTCTCCCCGATGGGCGCGGCGCTGGTCGCGCTGCCCTCCGCGGTCTCCATGGGCGTCGCCTCCGCGCTGGCCTGGCGGGTGGTGCAGCGGTTCGGCCGGCGCACCGTCACCGCGGGCATGACCTGCTCGGCGCTGGTCATGCTGGCCGGCGCCCTCGTGGTGCAGTGGGGGCCGGCCGGTGCGCTGCCCTGGCTGCTCGCCGCCCTGCAACTGCTGGGCGGCGCCGCGATCGGCGTGATGGGGGCCACCAACCAGGCGTACGTGCTGCGCCACGCGCCGGCCGAGGCGGCCGGGGTGAGCGGGGCGATCCTGCAGATGGCCCAGCGGATCGCGGCGGCGGTCAGCGTCTCGGCGCTGTCGGGCGTCTACCTGCGGGCCACCGGGGGCGGCGGCGGGCACCGGGCGGCGTACACCTCCGCGAGCGTGGTGTGCGCGGCGGTGGCCGGGCTGGCGGTGCTGGCGTCGGTCTACGCGGGCCGGGCGTCGGCGGATCGGGAGGGGGATCCCGGGGCGGCCGGGGCCGGACGGACGCGGAAGCCGGACGCGACGACCAGGGCGTAGCCGGCCCGGGAGGGGTGGGCCCGAACGCCCGGCGGCGTTGAGCGGTCGGCGAACATCCCGCCGGTCGGGGCCCGGTGCGTCGTACGGTGGCCCGCATGACGACGCACGGGACCGTGGAACTGCCGGAGTTCACCCTCGCCTACCGGGAGAGCGGTCGCCCCGGCGGTCCTCCGCTGGTCCTGCTGCACGCCCTCGGCGAGGGGGCGGCCGACTGGTCGGGCGTCCTGCCCGGGCTCGCCCCGGACCATCACGTGTACGCGCTCGACCTGCGCGGGCACGGTGCCAGCGGCCGCCCCGGCCGGTACGGCCTGACCGCGATGCGGGACGACGTCCTCGGCGTCCTGGACGCGCTCGGCCTGGCCCGGGCCGACCTGGTCGGCCACTCGATGGGCGGCGTGGTGGCCTACCTGGTCGCCCAGGAACGGCCCGGGCGGGTGGGGCGGCTGGTGCTGGAGGACGTACCCGCGCCGTACCCGCGCCCGGCGACCCCGGTGGCCGAAGCCCCGGACGGGCCGGTGGACTTCGACTGGGCGGTGGTGAAGGCGGTCAAGGCGCAGATCGACACCCCGGAGCCGGAGTGGCTGGCGCGGCTGGCGGAGATCACCGCGCCGACCCTGGTGGTGGCCGGCGGCCCGGCCAGCCATGTGCCGCAGGAGCGGATCGCCGAGATGGCCGGCCGGATCCCGGACTGCCGGGTGGCCACCATCGAGGCCGGGCACCTGGTGCACCGGGCCCGGCCGGCGGAGTTCGTGGCGACGGTCGCGCCGTTCCTGGACCTCGCCGGCCGGGACTGAACCGACGATCCGTCAGATTCCGTGCTCGGCCCGGAGGCGGCCCGACCGTATGGCCGCGACCAGGTCGGTGTGGTCCGCCTCGGTGCGGTCCGCGTACGCCACCGCGAAGGCGGCGACCGCTTCGTCCAGGGCCTCGTTCTTGCCGCAGTAGCCGGTGATCACGCCCGGGTCGGCGGTGTGCGCGTGGGCCCGTGCCAGCAGGGCGCCGGTGATCCGGGCGTAGTCGTCCAGCTGGCCGGGCAGCAGCGCGGCCGGGTCGACACTGCCCTTCCGGTTGCGGAACTGCCGCACCTGGTACGGGAGTCCGTCGACCGTGGTCCAGCCGAGCAGGGTGTCGCTGACCACCTGCATCCGCTTCTGGCCCAGCACCACCCGGCGGCCCTCGTGGCTGTCCGGCGCCGTGACCGGGAACCCGGCGCGGGCCAGGTGCGGCACCAGCACCGACGGCCGCGCCTCCTTCACCTGGAGCACCAGCGGCTGGTCACGGTGGTCGGTGAGCAGCACGACGTACGAGCGGGTGCCGACGCTGCCGGTGCCGACGACGCGGAACGCCACGTCCTGCACGTGGTGGCGGGAGAGCAGCGGGTGCACCTCGGCGGGCACCGTCCGCACGTACGGGCCGAGCGCGGCGGCCACCGCGGCGGCCGCCGCGTCCGGCACCTCGCTGAGCACCGGAGGCGCCGCGGTGAACCGCCAACCGCCCTCCTCCGTGCGGACGGTGGACTTGGCGGCGAACTTGGCGCTGGTGTTGCCGAGCGCCTTGGCGCCGACCCGCTCCAGCACCCCGGCCAGGTCGTGCGCCTCGGCGAAGGAGACCAGCTGGTCGTCGGCGACGGCGTTCCAGGCGTCCAGCGCGGGCAGCTTGGCCAGCGTCCGCATGGTCCGCCGGTACGAGCCGGCCGCGTCGAAGGCGGCCCGGCGCGCGGTCGTCTCGTCGGCGCCGATCTCGCGGCCGGCCAGCACCAGGCTGGCGGCGAGCCGCTTGAGGTCCCACTCCCACGGGCCGGGCACGGTCTCGTCGAAGTCGTTGATGTCCATCACGAGCCGGCCGCGGGCGTCCCCGTACAGGCCGAAGTTGGCGGCGTGCGCGTCACCGCAGAGCTGGGCGCCGATCCCGGTCGCCGGGGTGGTGGCGAGGTCGGCGGCCATCAGGCCGGCCGACCCGCGCAGGAAGGCGAACGGGGTGGCCGCCATCCGGCCGAGCCGGATCGGCACCAGGTCGGCGAGCCGGCCGGCGTTGGACGCCTCGATGGCCTCGACGGAGGTCGGGCGGTCGTCGGCGGGGGTGAACTCGGCGTGCCGCTCGCGCGGGAGCCGCTCCCGCAGGGCCTTGCCGCGCTCGCGGGCGAGGCCGTCGTGGCGCGGCGCGAACCCCTCCACGGCGAACCGCCGCCCCGGCCCCCGGCCGTGCCGCTCCGCCGTGCCCGCCCGTCGGCCGGGCTCCTCCACCGTTCCGGTCAGCTGCGTCACTGCGCCCCGCCCCGTCCTTCTGTCGTTCCCGCCCGCGACCTGCGCGGACCCGGCCCCTTGGCAGGCCGGGCAGCAGGCTACCTCGTGGCGCGGCGGCCTGTCGGGAGGGAGGGACGCCGCCCGGGCGGCGGCGGTTCCGGCAGCGGATCCGGCGGCGTCGCCGGTCAGACACGCCTTAGGCTGGCCGTGTGGACGATCTTCGGGGGAGGCGGGCCGTGCGCGTGGCGGCCGCGGTGGCGGCGGTGCTGACGGTGGCGGCCGGGCTGGGTGTCCGGGCGGTGGCCGGCGGCGAGTTCGCCAAATGCGCGGGGGACGCGCTGTACACGGTGCTGGTGTACGCCCTGGTGGTGCTCGCGGCCCCGCGGCTGCGCCCGCCGCCCGCCGCGCTGGTGGCCGCCGGGCTGAGCTGGGCGGTCGAGTTCTACCAGCTCACCGGCGTGCCGGACGAGCTGGGCCGGCACAGCACGCTCGCCCGGCTCGTCCTCGGCTCGACGTTCAACCCGCCGGACCTGTTCTGGTACCTGGTCGGCGCCGCGCTCGCCGCGGCGCTGCACACGGCCGCCGCACGGCGAGGGCGCAGCCGTCCCCGATGACGGGAACGGCTGCGCCCGGCCGAACCTGACGAACCGTCAGAGCGGCATCAGGTCGGGCCGCTTGGCCTCGACGTGGTCGCCGGAGGACTCGCCGCGCAGGCGCCGCCCGACCCACGGCAGCAGGTACTCGCGCGCCCACTGGATGTCCTCCCGGCGGTGGTCGGCGGCGGACTGCACGGGCAGGGCCGGCCAGGGCGCCTCCGGGTCCTGCCCGGTGCGCAGGCCCAGCGAGCGGGCGGCCAGCAGGGCGACCCGCTGGTGCCCCTCGGGGGAGAGGTGCAGCCGGTCCTCGCTCCACGCCCGGCGGTCCTGCACCGCGCGCAGCGACCACAGGTCGGCGACCTTGCAGCCGTGGCGGTCGGCGACCGCGCGCATGTGGCCGTTGTAGGTGGCGATCTTGCCGCGCAGGTGCTTCAGCAGCGGCACGCCGCGGGTGTCGAAGCCGGTGCAGATGAGCACCGTCCCGGCGGATTCGACGAGTCGGGTGACGGCCGCCTCGAAGCGCTCGGCCACCTCGTCCGGGTCGCTGCCCGGGCGCAGGATGTCGTTGCCGCCGGCGCAGAAGGTGACCAGGTCGGGCTGGAGCCGGCGGACCTGCGGCACCTGCTCGGCGGCGATCTGGTCCAGCAGCCGGCCGCGCACCGCGAGGTTGGCGTACCGGAAGGCGCCCGGCGGCCGCCCGTCGGCGAGCATCCCCGCGAGCCGGTCCGCCCAGCCCGCGAAGGCGCCGCCGACACCGGGGTCGTTCAGGCCTTCGGTGAAGCTGTCCCCGAGGGCGGCGTACGAACTGAGGTCAAGGGTCTCCTGGAGGTTCGGCATGAAGGAGATAGTTCACCTTCTCAAGTGACCTACGCCACCGTAGGTGGCCTCCACCGGTACGTGAGATCGGCCACGTAGGGCGGCGCAGGAGGGTGTACCGGACAGGGCGTCAGGCCGGGGAACGCACAAGATCCTTGTCCCCCTCCGGATTTGGAGCCGGCCGGGCGCGCCCGGTCCGCCCGCCCGCCGCCCGCCGCCCGACGTGCTGCCCACCCACCGCGACCGCGCG
>NZ_JBEYVJ010000303.1:0-8796 GCF_040643935.1 Kitasatospora sp. NPDC047058
CTGCCGGGCGGCCCGCCGCGGGGCGTGGCCCCGGGGGTGCCGTACGAGCTGTCGGCCGGCCGCCTGGAGGCTGGCGCGGCACTCCTACGTGGTCTGCGAGGCCGGCACCCTCGCCGCCTGCGAGCAGCGGCTCGACGCCGCCGCCGCACTGGTCCGCCCGGAGGTCTCCCCGGTGGAGGCGCCCGACCCGGACGCGCCGTTCGCGATGCCCGCCGGACTCCTGGACGTGGACGAGTGAGCGCCGTGGACGCCCCCGGGGCGCCGCGGGACGCGGCGGAGATCCTGCGCCGGGCCCGCGCGCTGGCGCCGGTGCTGCGCGAGCGCGCGGCGGAGATCGAGGCCAACCGCACGCTGCCCGCCGACGTGGTCGAACTGCTGCGCGGCACCGGCGTGTTCCGGATGTGCTTCGCCCGCGAGCGGGGCGGCCCGGAGCTGACCTCGGTGGAGCAGCTGGCCGTGGTGGAGGCGCTCGCGTACGGCGACGCCTCGGCGGCCTGGTGCGCCGTGATCGGCGCCAACAGCGGCCTGCTCGGCAACTTCCTCGACCAGTCGGTGGTCGGGGAGGTCTACCCGAGCCTGGACCTGATCACCGCGGGCGTGCTCGCCCCGGCCGGCCACGCCGAGCGGGTGCCCGGTGGCTACCGGCTCAGCGGCCGCTGGTCGTTCGGCTCCGGCATCAAGCACAGCGACTGGGTGACCTCGGGCGCGTTCGTCTTCCAGGACGGCGAGCCCTGGGCCGCCCCCGGCAGCAGGCACGCGCACGACTCCCTGCAGTTCCTGGTGCCCCGCTCCGCCGTCCGGGTGGTGGAGAACTGGGACACCACCGGCCTGTGCGGGACGGGCAGTTGCGACTACACCATGACCGACGTGTTCGTGCCCGCGGAGCACACCTTCACCTTCTACGAGGTGCGCGGCACGCCGGGCCCGCTCGCCCAGCCGGACTCCTTCATGCGCGCCCTGTGCGGCGTCCCGCTCGGTGTGGCCCGCGCCGCGCTCGACCACGCCCGCGAGACCGCGAGCGGCCGGTACGACCGGATGGCCGGCCGCGCGTGGTCCGAGAGCTGGCGGGTGCAGACCGAACTCGCCCGCTGCGAAGCCGAGTTCAACGCCGCCCGGGAGGGCGTGTACGGGGCCGTGCGCCGCCAGTGGGAGGTGCTGGCGGCCGGCGGCACCCTGGACGACCTGACCCCGACCGAGCGCGCCGCCTCCCCGCTCGCCTGGCTGCACGCCTTCCGCGCCTCCCGGGCCGTCGTCAACCGGCTCTACGACCTGCTGCAGACCTGGTCGGTCAACCGCTCCTCGCCGATGGACCGCTGGCTGCGCGACACCGCGGTGATGTGCCAGAACCTCACCGCCCAGGACGCGGTCCTGGAGTCCGTCGGCGCCTACCTGCTCGGCCGGCCGCCGCTGTTCCGGATCAGCCTCGGCCTGGACCGCTGACCCCGTGGAAGGACGTGACGACATGACGACGGAGATCCTGCGCCGGGCCCGCGCGCTGGCGCCGGTGCTGCGCGAGCGCGCACCGGAGATCGAGGCCAACCGCACCCTGCCCGCCGACGTGGTGGAACTGCTGCGCGGCACCGGCGTGTTCGGGATGTGCTACGGCCGCGAGTGGGGCGGCCCGGCGCTCACCTCGATGGAGCAGACCGCGGTGGTGGAGGCGCTCGCGTACGGCGACGCCTCGGCCGCCTGGTGCGCCGTGATCGGCGCCAACACCGGCATCTACGTCAACTTCCTGGACCAGACCGTGGCCAAGGAGCTCTTCCCGCGCCCGGACCTGGTGGTGGCCGGCCTGCTCCAGCCCTCCGGTCACGCAGAGCGGGTGCCCGGTGGCTTCCGGCTCAGCGGCCGCTGGTCCTTCGGCTCCGGCATCAAGCACGCCGACTGGGTGACCTCGGGCGCGTTCATCTTCCAGGAGGGCGAGCCCTGGGCGGCCCCCGGCAGCAAGCACCGGCACGACTCCCGGCAGTTCCTGGTGCCGCGCGGGGAGGTGCGGGTGATCGACAACTGGGACACCACCGGCCTGTGCGGCAGCGGCAGTTGCGACTACACGATCAGCGACGTGTTCGTGCCGGAGGAGCACACCTACACCTTCGCCACCGTGCACGGCCGGCCCGGTCCGCTCGCCCAGCCCGACGCCTTCACCCGGGCGATGTGCGGGGTGCCGCTCGGCGTGGCCCGCGCCGCCCTCGACCACGCCCGGGAGACCGCCGCCACCCGGTTCGACCGGATGGCCGGCCGCGCGTGGGCCGACAGCTGGCGGGTCCAGACCGAACTGGCCCGCCTGGAAGCGGAGTTCAACGCCACCCGGGAGGGCGTGTACGGCAGCATGCGCCGCCAGTGGGAGGTGCTCGCGGCCGGCGGCACCCTGGACGACCTCACGCCCACCGAGCGCGCCGCCTCGCCGCTGTCCTGGCTGCACGCCTTCCGCAACTCCCGGGCCATCGTGGCCCGCACCTACGACCTGCTGCAGACCTGGTCGGTCAACCGCTCCTCGCCGATGGACCGCTGGCTGCGCGACACCGCCGTGATGGCCCAGCACCTGGTCGCCCAGGACCGCATCCTGCAGTCCGCCGGGGCGTACCTGCTCGGCGGCACACCCGAGTTCGGCATCAGCCTCGGCATCGTTTGAGTCCAGCCCGCCGCGCCCGAGCGCGGCCCGGAAAAGGGAACCCATGAGCAGACTCGTCCTTCTGGTCAACCCCAACAAGGTGCATCCGCCGATCGCCCCCTACGCGCTCGACGTACTGACCACCGCTCTGGAGACGGCCGGCTTCGAGGTGGAGGTCCTGGACCTGACCTTCCACCGCGAGGACTGGAAGACCAGCCTGAGTGAGTACTTCGCGGAGCGCAGCCCGATGCTGGTCGGGGTGACCGTCCGGAACACCGACACCGTGTACGCCTTCGAGCAGCGCCCGTTCGTCGGCGAGCACCGGGAGATCATCACCGAGATCCGCCGGCTGACCGACGCCCCGGTCGTCGGCGGCGGGATCGGCTTCTCGACCATGCCGTTCGCCCTGGTCGAGTACTTCGGCATCGAGTACGGCGTGAAGGGCCCCGGCGAGAAGATCCTCTGCGAGCTGGCCTCCGCACTGGCCGAGGGCCGGGACACCGCGGGCGTGGCCGGGCTGATACGCAACACCGAACGGGGCGCCGTCCGCGTGCCGCCCGCGGTGCTCACCGTCCGCCGCGGCGAAGCCCGCGGCGAAACCCGGGACGAAGCCCCGGTCGTGGACGCCACCGGACGGTTCGAGCCCAGGGTCTGGCAGGTCGACCGGCAGTCGGTGTACCGCCGGCGCTCCGGGGAGCGCTACCGGGTGGACAACCTGGAGTACTACCGGCGCGGCGGCCTCGGCTCCATCCTCACCAAGAACGGCTGCGCCTACCGCTGTTCGCACTGCGTGGAGCCGGACGCCAAGGGCACCCGGTACGGGCAGCGGGAGATCACCGCGGTGGTGGACGAGATGGAGGCCCTGGCCGCCCAGGGCATCCTCGACCAGCACACCACCGACAGCGAGTTCAACCTCTCCATCGCCCACGCCAAGGCGCTGCTGCGGGAGATCGTCCGCCGCCGCCACGGCGACCGGGGCAATTCGCTGAACGGGCTGCGGCTCTGGGTCTACTGCCAGCCCAGCCCGTTCGACGAGGAGTTCGCCGACCTGCTGGCCGAGGCCGGCTGCCGCGGCGTCAACGTCGGCAGCGACCACATCCGCCCCGACGTGCTGAGCGGCTGGAAGGTCACCGGAAAGGGCAGCACCTACTACACCTTCGCGGACACCGAGCGGCTGGTGCGGCTCTGCCGGGAACGCGGCATCCTCACCATGGTGGAGGCGCTGTTCGGCATGCCGGGGGAGACCCCGGAGACCGTGAAGGCCTGCGTGGACGCCTTCATGGCGCTGGACGCCACCGTGACCGGCTTCTCGCTCGGGCTGCGGCTCTTCCCGTACACGCCGATGGGCATGGAGCTGGCCGAGCAGTGCGACGGGGTGCGCACCGTCCCCGGCCTGCAGTCCAACACCGCGAGCGGCCCGATCGTGCTCAAGCCGCTGCGGCGGTGCGCCTCCCCGGCCGAGTACGAGCGGCAGTTCATGTTCGACGAGCAGGGCAACTTCCGGCTGGTCTGCTACTTCTCGCCCGGCCTGCTGCCCGACCCGGCGCGGGCCGCCGACCCCGGGGAGCGCTGGCACGGCGCGGTCGCGCTGCTGTGGGAGCTGGTCGACCCGGCCGAGCACCACCGGGTGATGCTGCCGACCGTCGAGGGCATGAGCGAGCACGACAACAACTACGCCGACAACCCCTTCCTGACCAGCCTCAGCGGCCTCGGGTACACCGGAGCCTTCTGGTCGCACTGGCGCAGCCGGGAGGAGATCCTGCGCAGGGCCCGGGAGGGGAGCGCCGCACTCGTCCCCTCCGGCGTGCTCGACTGAGCCGGCGAGCAGGAGCCCGGAGCTGATCGACAGCAGATGACATTGGACACCTTGAGGACACCCTTTGACCGATCCATGATGAGGCCACGGAGTCATCACCGCCGGGGCGCTCAGACACGCCTTAGGGACCATCCGCATCCGCACCGCCCGCCGCCGACCACACACGTCACGAGGGGTAGATGAACCAGCACGGGAGTCCCGCGCCGCTGACCGTGCTCCTCGCCGACGTGCAGCCGGCCGTCCGGCAGGGCGTGCGCGCCATGGTGGAGGCCTCCGGCGGGGTCGCGGTGGTCGGCGAGGCCGGCACCACCGGCGAGGTGCTCGCCGCCTCCACCCGGCACCGCCCCGACGTCCTGGTCCTCGACCCGCTGATGGACGACGCCCCGGACATGCGGATGATCAGCCAGGTGGTGCGGCTCACCCCGGAGACCGGCGTCCTGGTCTTCAGCACCCTGGACGACGACAAGACGGTGGCCTCCGCCTTCCACGCCGGCGCCCGCGGCTACCTGGTCAAACGCGCCACCGCCGACCAGATCCTGCGCGGCATCCACGCCGTCGGCGCCGGCGAGGCGATCGTCGACCGCACCATCGCCGCCCGGCTCGGTGCCCTGATCGGCCCCGCCCCCCGGCCGCGCAGCTACCCCTTCCCTCAGCTCAGCGACCGGGAACGCGACGTGCTGGAACACCTCGCCGCCGGCCGGTCCAACACCGCGATCGCCCGGGAACTCGCGCTCGCCTCCAAGACCATCAGCAACCGCATCTCCAGCATCTTCGGAAAGCTGGGCGTCGCCGACCGCGCCCAGGCCATCGTGGTCGCCCGCGACGCCGGACTCGGCCTCACCCGCGCCTGACCACGGCTCACCTCACCCACTCCACCCACACCACCTGTGCCACCCGTGCCACCCACCCCAGCCATTCCAGCCAAGATCGGAGCCGGACCATGCCCGGAACCGCACCCGGCCTCATCATCCGCCGCCAGGAACCCGACCGGCTCGAGCGCGCCCACGGCCTCGACCTGGGACTGCTCCACCCCTGGGGCGACCTCACCGCCCCCTTCCACGGCGCCTGGTGCGTCCTGCGCCCCGGCGACGTCACCGACCTCCACCGGCACTCCGAACGCGAACTCTTCATCTGCATGGCCGGCCACGGCGAGGTGCGCACCGCCGACGGCAGCCACCCGGTCGCCGCCGGCGACCTCGTCCTGCTGCCCGTCGACACCGACCACGCGGTGGCCAACCCGTACGACGAGGACTTCGCCTACTACGCCATCTGGTGGCAGGCGTGAACCCCCGGCAGATCGACTACGAGGGCCGCCGCTTCCACGCCCCCGACGGCGACCACCGCACCGTCGCCGTCTACCACCAACAGGGCGACCTGGTCTGGGGCGAGGTCACCGGAGGCACCGTGCAACGCGGCTGGACGGCCGGCACCCGGCAGGCCGACGGCACCCTCGCCATGGGCTACACCCTCGTCCTCGCCGGCGGCGAAGTGGTCTGCGGCCGCACCAGCAACACCCCCTCGTTCACCCCCGACGGCCGCATCCGCCTGCACGAGCAGTGGGAGCGCTACGGCCCGCACGCCGCCCACGGCACCTCCACCATCGAGGAGGTGGCCGGATGACAGCCCCCGACTGGGCGTTGCTCGACAAGCACACGACCGGCGCCCTGCTGCGCCCCGGCGATCCCGCCTTCGCCGACTCCTCCACCCCCTTCAACCGCCGGTACGCCGACCGCGCCCCCGCCGCCGTCCTGCAGGCCGCCGGCCGCACCGACGTCACCCGCGCCATCGAGTGGGCCCGGGAGAACGGGGTGCCGGTCGTCCCGCGCGGCGGTGGCCACTCCTACGCCGGACACTCCGTCACCACCGGCCTGGTGGTCGACCTGCGCGGCCTGGACGCGATCTCCGTCGACCCCGCCCGCGGCCGGGTCACCGTCGGCGGCGGCGTCCTCACCGGGGCCCTCTACGACGCGCTGCGCCCGCACCGGCTCGCCCTGCCGCTCGGCAACGGCGCCGGCGTCGGCATCGCCGGACTCGCCCTCGGCGGCGGCTCCGCCGCCACCTCCCGGAAACTGGGCCTGACCGCCGACACCCTGCTCCACACCACCCTGGCCACCGCCGACGGCAGGGCCCTCGACTGCGACGAGGAGCGCAACCCCGACCTCTTCTGGGCCTGCCGGGGCGGCGGCGGAGGCAACTTCGGCATCAACCTCGACCTCACCTTCCAGGCCGTCGAAGCGCCCGCCGCCAGCACCTGCCTGCTGGTCTGGGAGGCCGGGCACGCCCCCGCCGTCCTCGACGCCGTCCAGCGGCTGATGCTCACCGCCCCCGAGGAGACCTCGCTCCGGCTCGGCATCGCCGCCTCCGGGACCACCGGCACCGTCGTCTCCGCGATCGGGCTCCACCTCGGCCCCGCCGCCGAACTGCGCGAGCTGCTCGCCCCCGCGCTCGCCGCCGGCGCGCCGCTGCGGGCCGAGACCGCCGACCGGGACTTCTGGGACGCCATGGACTACCTCCGGCACGAGACCAGCGGCGGGGCGTTCGCCGTCCGGACCCACTTCGCCACCCGGCCGCTGCCACCCGCGGCGGTCGACGCCGCCCTCGCCCACCTGGCCGCCCGGCCCGGCAGCGGCAACCCCGACGGCTGCGGCCTCGCCCTGTTCGGCTGGGGCGGCGCGATCAACCGGGTCCGCCCGCAGGACACCGCGTTCGTCCACCGCGGGGCCGAGTACCTGGTCAGCCTCGACACCTCGTGGCAGGAGGGCGACGACCCCGGCACGGTGGCCGCCAACCTGGCCTGGCTCGCCGAACTGGACCGGCTGATCGCCCCGCACACGGCCGGCGGCGCCTACCTGAACTTCACCGACCCGGACCTGCCGGACTGGCGGCACGCCTACTACGGCGCGAACTACCCGCGCCTGGTGGCCACCAAGCGCCGCCACGACCCGGACGGACTGTTCCGGTTCCCCCAGTCCATCGGCAGCTGAGCCCCGGCGTCCCGTCCCCGACGTCCCATCACTGAGCTCCGGCCCCTGAGCTCCGACCCCGACCCCTTGCCCGGAATCCCGACGCGCCGTCGGCCCCGCCGCCCTACCCGGAAGGACACCGCCGTGTCGCCGCGCACCGCCCGCCCCCGGCACTACCTGATGTGCCGCCCCGCCCACTTCACCGTCGACTACTCGATCAACCCGTGGATGGACCCGGCGAAGCCCACCGACAACGGCGCCGCGCTGGCGCAGTGGGAGCAGCTGCACACCCTGTTCCTCCGGCTCGGGCACACCGTGGAGCTGATCGCCCCGGTCCCCGGCCTGCCCGACATGGTGTTCGCCGCCAACGGCGCCACCGTCATCGACGGCAAGGTGCTGGTGGCGCGGTTCCGGTACCCGCAGCGGGCCGCCGAGGCACCCGCGTACGCCGCCTGGTTCCGGGAGAACGGCTACCGCGACGTCCGGCAGGCCGCCCACACCAACGAGGGCGAGGGCGACCTGCTGGTGGCCGGCGGGCGGATCCTGGCCGGCAGCGGCTTCCGCACCGACACCCGGGCGCACGCCGAGGCCGCCCGGTACCTCGACCGCGAGGTGGTCACCCTCGAACTGACCGACCCGCGCTACTACCACCTGGACACCGCGCTCGCCGTGCTCGACGACACCGAGATCATGTACTACCCCGGAGCCTTCACCCCCGGCTCCCGGGCCGTGCTGGAGCGGCTGTACCCCGACGCCGTCCTCGCCACCGCCGCCGACGCCCAGGTCTTCGGCCTCAACGCGGTCTCCGACGGCCGGCACGTCATCCTCCCGGAGGCGGCCGTCCACCTGGCCGAGCGGCTGCGCGGGCGCGGCTTCACCCCGGTCGGCGTCAACCTCACCGAACTGCTCCGGGCGGGCGGCAGCGTCAAGTGCTGCACCCTGGAGCTGCGCCACTGATCCGGAGGCCCTCTCGGGCGGCCTTTCCCGGCGATCGGGCCGCCCGGCGGACCGCCTCGGCGTAGGCTGGGCCACGTTCGTGACGGACCGTCAGTGAGCGTGTCGCCGCCGGGTCGCCGGTGCGGCCGACCGGTGGAGGCTGATGCCGATGCCCCTGGCCAGGGTGAGCGCGGTGCTGCCCCCGGCGCTGCGCGGGTGGCTCGGGACGGTCGCGGCCCTCGCCGCGTCGGTGGTCGTCGTGCTCGGGTGCCGGTACGCCGGCGTGGGCGAGCCCGGCAGGGTGGACACGCGGGTCCAGGCGGCGGTGGACGGCGTGGGGTCGCCGTGGCGGTACCTGGCCCTGACCGCGGACGCCCTGGGGGAGCCGGCGCGCGGAACCCTTGCCGGGGCCTTGATCGAACACTTCATTTCCACGTAACTGCGGCAGCACCGGGGTGACTTGCGGCGTA
>NZ_JBEYVJ010000304.1:0-8751 GCF_040643935.1 Kitasatospora sp. NPDC047058
CCGGCGGCCCGGGTGCCCGGCGGCGCGGGTGCCCGGGGGTGCGGGCGCCGCTCAGGCCGTGGCGGGCGCCCCGGCCGCGAGGTACCCGCGCGCCCCGGCCACGCCCGCCGCACCGGCCGCGTCGTCCACGTCGGCCGACGCGTGGGCGCGCAGGGCCCCGGAGGCCAGCAGGTACTGGGCCAGGATGTACGTCGCCATGATCCAGACCTCGTGCCCCGGCAGCTCGCGCCACTTGGCGAGCTTGGTGGCGATCAGCGTGTCGGACAGCAGGAAGAGCGCCCCGCCCAGACCCGTCCGCCAGCCGAGCCCGGCCGAGGTGACCGCCGTGGAGGCGAGCAGCAGGCTGTACCCGGCCACCGGGGCCTGCAGATCGCCGAGATCCGGCCAGAGCCGGGCCATCATGGCCGCCCACGCCGTCGCGTACGCGGCCGCGACCACCAGCGTGCGCCGGCGGTCGGTCAGCGCGCCGCGCCGGACGAACATCGTGACGTAGCAGACGTGCGCCGCTGCGAACGAACTCATGCCGGCCAGGAACGCGGTGTCGTTGCCGAGCTGCAGCAGCACGTCGCCGCCGCCGCTGAGCAGCAGCGCGGGCGTCAGCAGCTTCGGGGCCTCCCGGCCGGCCGCGGTGGCGGCCGTGACGCTGTGCGCGGCCAGCAGCGGCATCAGGGCCGGCTTGGTGGCGTGCCGCAGCACGGGCGTGTCGGTGAGCAGCGCGCCCAGGTGGGCCGCCGAGGTGGCGGCGAAGCCGGTGAGCAGTCCGGTGGCGGAGCGCAGGCGCCCGCCGAGAACGGCGCGGGTGGTCGTACGGATGCTCATGCGGGGGAGTCCTCCAGGGGTGGGGCAGGGTCGGGCAGGGGTGGGGCAGGGGTGGGGCAGGGGGCGGGCGGCCTGGTCGCCCGCACCGCCGGATGCGTGGTGCCGCTCGGGCCGGGCCTCGGTAAGACGCACCCTATGCGGCCGCGGCCCGCACGCGGAAGGGCTTGTTACCGGCGCGTAGCCCCTACCGGGCCGCCGGGGTGACGCCGCGGCGGGCGTGCGGCGGGGCCGCCTCCGCACGTCGGGCTCCGGCCAATTCCCGGCCCTGTCAGGATGCTGCCACCGGGCGCCGCGCCCACCGTCTAGTCTGGTCCACGACATGGAGCAGCAGGAGTACGCGACCGGCGCCACACAGGTGGCCGGCGGCGTGGCGGGCGCGCGCACGGGCGGGGCGGGGCGGAGCACCACCGACGCCGTCGTCGCCGTACGCGAAGCCGGTCCTGACGCTCCGCAGGAGACCGGCCCGGACGGTGGCGCCCCCGCACTCTCGCCCGACCCGGGGCTGCTCCGGCTCGCCCAGTGGTTCGCCGAGGCCGACCCCGGCACCGCCGACGACCTCTGCACCGCCTCCTTCGGCCTCTATCCGGCCCGCCACTTCGGCGTCCCCGCCGAACCGGTCGCCCAGCCGGGTGCTCAGTCGGCCGCCGAGCCGGGTGCCGAACCGGGCACCGGGCCGGCCGCCGGGCCGCCGGCCGTGGCCGACATCAGCTGGTGGCACGGACCCACCGCGCACACCCCCGCCGCGCTGCGCACCCGCGAGGCCCGCCCGGCCCGTGGCCCGCGCCGGGCCCGGCGGGACGCCGGCGCGCTGCCCGTCGTCCTCTCGGGCGCCAAACCGGGCGAGCCCGGCAAGCACCGCAAGCCCGAACGGTCCCGCTCGGCCGCGGTGGGCACGCAGGACCGTTCCGCCGCCGCCGAACGCCGGATCGCCGCCCGGCTGCTGCTCGCCCACCCGCTGGTCACCGCGTCCGGCCCGCACGCCGACGGCTTCCCGCTGATCCGCCGTCACCGGGACTGGCTGACCGAACGGTTCGACACGCTGCTCGGCTACCGCCTCGTGGTCGGCCCCTGGCACGCCCGCCTCGGCAAGGCCGGGCTCGGCCCCGGCGCCACCCGCGGGTTCGAACACCCGGGCACCGGCGCCCCGTTCACCCCCGGCGGCTACGCCCAGCTCGCCCTCGCGCTGGCCCTCCTGGTCGACGCCCCCGAACGACTCCCGCTCGGCCGGCTGCTTGTCGCGATGCGCGCCGCCGCCCCCGCAGCGGCCCGCTCCGCCGACCCCGCCGACCTCGCCATGGCGCTCGCCGCCCTGGCCGGCTGGCAGGTGCTCGACGGCATACCCGCCGACCCGGCCGACCCCGAAACCGGGGCCGTCCTGCTGACGGTCGACCGGGAACTCGCCCGCGCCGTCCCCGCCGGGCCGCCCGCGCTCGCCGACGACGCCGGCGACCTGATCCGCCGCGCCGCCGAGGCCGAGCCCGGCACCGCCGTCCGCCGCCGCCTGGCCGAGACCCCGGCCGTCCTCGCCGCCGACCTGCCCGAGGACCAGCGCGCCTGGCTCCGCGACCACCGCCACAGCGGCCCCGCGGCCCTCGCCGACTTCCTCGGCCTCGAAACCGAGCAGCGGGCCGAGGGCGTCGCCCTGCTCGACCCCGCCGAGGAGCTCACCGACCTCGCCCTGCCCGGCACGGGGACGCCGGCACAGGCCGCCCTGCTGCTGGTCGAGCGACTGGTCGAGGAGGTCCGCCCGCTCCCCGACGAGACCACCGGCGCGGACGTCCCCACCCCCGCCGTCCCGATCCCGGACGCGCTGATAGACGGCGTCCTCGGGGACATCGCCGACGAGTACGGCCTCCCGGCCGGCTGGCGCCGCGACTACCTCGCCGACCGCACCGCGCTCCGCCGCGACACCCTCGACCTGCTCCACCGGATGGGCCTGATCACCGCCACCCCGCGCGGCACCCGCCCCCCGGGCTGGCTCCTGCGCGCCCCCGCCGCCCGCTACGCCCCCGCCGCCGACCTCCTCCCGGCGCCGGGCACCGGCCGGCACTCGCGGAGGGAGCCGTCGGTGACGATCCCCGGGCCGGCGGGCCCGCGGGAGGAGCAGCGGGCCTGAGGGCGGTGCCGGGGGTGGTTCAGGCGGTACGGGTCGGTCGGGCCGTTCGGGTCAGGTCGTTCCAGGTCGTTTCGGGTCAGGCCGGCTCGGGTCAACCCGGTTCGGTTCGGTTCGGTCCGGGGTGCCGGGCAGGCGCGGGTGGGTCAGCGGTTGGCGGTGGCCGTCGTCACGGTGGTGTGCTCGACGGTTTCCACGGTGGCGCCGACGCCCAGGGTGCCCAGGGCGATCGAGGCGACTACGGCGGCGCAGGCCAGGAAGCGGCGGTGGCGCTGGGGGAGCGGGAAGCGCGGTTCCTGGAGGGTCGCCGGAGGGTTGGCGTTCATGTCACGGAGCGTTCCAGGGCGGCGTGAACGATCGCTACGCGTGGGTGAAGTCCGGATGGGGGGCGGGCGTCGGTTCGTGCCAGGTGGACTCCCGGGCCGTGCGGTCACCCGGACGGCGGGCCCGGCCGGCCGCGTCAGACGGCGGCGTACTCGCGAGCGGAGGGCGTGCGGGTGGTGGGCTCGGTGGTGTCGAGGTAGCGGGCGAGGGCCCGGCGGCTGCGGGCCAGCTCGTCGATGCGGGCGTCGAGCTCGGCGAGCTCGCCGCGCAGCGTGGCGAGCAGGTCGGGGCAGGCCTCCAGGGCCGGGAGCGGCCCGCTGGCGCAGGGCAGCAGCTCGGCGATCACCCGGGTGGACAGGCCGGCCGCCAGCAGGCCGCGGATCTGCCGGACGCGGACCTGGGCGTCCTCGCCGTACTCGCGGTAGCCGGCGGCTGAGCGTTCCGGCCGGAGCAGGCCCTGCTCCTCGTAGTACCGCAGCAGGCGGGTGGACACCCCGGTCAGGCGGGCGAGTTCTCCGATGCGCATGATCGTCGGAACGTCCGCCCGCCCGCCGCTGTTCCTGCCGCCCGCCGTCGGCCCGCCGTCAGCCCGTCAGCCCGTCAGCCAGTCCGCCGGCCCGTCGGCCCGCCTATCCGTCGAGTCCGGTGACGAAGTCCAGGACCAGCTTGCGCAGTTCGGGCAGCCGCTCGACCACCGGGATGTGACCGGCGGCCAGTTCGGCGAACCGGGCACCCGGGATGCCCTCGGCGAGCGCGCGGTGCTGGCTCGGCTGGACCAGCATGTCCTCGGTGGTGCTGATCACCAGTGCGGGCACCGCGAGGGAGGCCAGCTCGCCGCGCACGTCCGTCCGGGCGACCAGGCCGAACTGCTGCCGGAAGCCCGCCGGTGTCGCGGCGAGCAGGGCCTCCTGCAGGCCGGTCAGCTGGTCGTGGGGGAGCGCGTCGACCCAGGTCTCGCCGAAGACGGACGAGAGCAGGAAGCGGGCCAGCAGCTCCGGATGGTCGGCCAGGGCGACGGCCAGCTCGGCGGTGATCCGGAGGCGGTGGTCGCCGCCCGCCACCCCGGAGAGCAGCAGCAGCGAGCGGACCCGCTGCGGGTGCCGGGTCGCGGCCCGGACGGCGACGGCGGCGCCGAGCGAGTAGCCGGCCAGGTCGAAGTCCTCCAGGCCCTCCTCGACCGCGGCCGCGACCAGCCGGTCCGCCAGCCCGTCCAGGGTGGGCTCGTCCGGCTCGAACGGGGTGTCGCCGGAGCCGGGGAAGTCGGGGGCGACGACCGTGCGGTGCGCGGCGAGGTCGTCCAGCAGCGGACCCCAGTTGTCCCGGGCGCTGCCGCCGGCGCCGTGGGCGAGCAGCAGCCCGGGGCCGGAGCCGCGGACGATCCGGGCGAGCGGGGCGGGGGAGGCGGCGGGGTGTGCGGGCATGACGGGGCTCCTGTTTCGGCCGCGGGCGGTCGGGGCGGGCCGCCACCGGTGTGGCGGTCACTCGGGACGGTAGGAGTTCACACCGGTGTGAAGGTCAAGCCCCGCACGGCGCTCGCCCGCCGGGGGACGCGCCGGTGATGCGCCGGTGATGCTTCGTCGACGCACCGACGATGCGCGGAAGGGGGCTGACGCGGCGTTCGCCGTGTGCCTATGCTCCGGGACGTGACCGGGGGACTCCCTGCCGAGCGAGCGACCGGGCGGACCGCCGCCCCGGTCCTGCGCATAGCCGCGCCCAGAGCCGGACGCCGCCCGCGCCGTTGCCGCTGAGCCCACCCCGCACGTGCCCGCCCCGGGCCGGGGCCGGGGCACGCGTTCCGGCCCCCTCTGCTCCGCCCGCGCGTTCACGCTCCTCGCCCGACCGTCCGCCATGACCCGAACGGAAGTGTGCCCGTGCCCGCCGACTTCCCGCCCGGACCGCTCGCCGGTCCTCCGCCCGCACCGCGGCCCGGCGCCGCGTCCGGACGCAGCCCCGCGCTCCGCCCGGAGGCCGCCTACGATCGTCTGCGCCGCCGTCAGTGGCTGGCCGGCGAGGCGCGCGCCGACGGTGTCGACCGCCGCACCCTGCTGCGGCTGCTGGCCGCCGCCGGGCTGCTCACCACGCCCGCCGCCGGGCTGTTCGTCCCGGACCGCGCCTTCGCCCGGGCGCCGGCGGCCGGCTCCCCGGCGTCGGGGATCGTCAAGCCGCTGCCCGCCGAGTGGTTCGTCCCGCAGGGCACCAACGCCGAGATGCGCTGGGACGCGCTGCGCGACGCCGACGGCCGGGCCGTGACCGGCCGTCACATCCCGGTCGAACGGTTCTTCGTCCGCAACCACACCTCCACCCCGCTGATCGACCCGGACGGCTGGCGGCTGCGGGTGTTCGGCAGCGGTCTGCGCGACGCGCCCCCCGCCGCCCGGGCGGTCGAGTTCGGCCTCGACGACCTGCGGGCCCTGCCCGCCACCCGGATCGACGCGCTGATCGAGTGCGCCGGCAACGGCCGGAGCTTCTTCACCAGCCAGCAGGGGCTGGTCGTCCCCGGCACGCCGTGGACGCTCGGCGGGATCGGCTCCGCCCGGTGGCGCGGCGTGCGGCTGGCGGAGGTGCTGCGCCGGGCCGGGCTCACCCCGGGCGCGGTGGACGTGCTGCCGGCCGGCCTGGACCCGGAGTACGTCGTCGACGGCGTCGGCTTCGGCCATGTGCGCCGCCCGCTGCCGGTCGCCAAGGCGCTGGACGACGTGCTGCTCGCCTACGAGATGAACGGCGAACCGCTGACGCCCGACCACGGCGCCCCGGTCCGGCTGGTGGTGCCGGGCTGGATCGGGATCGCCTCGGTCAAGTGGGTCGGCACGGTCGAGGTCGCCGACCGGCCGCTCTACTCGCCCTGGAACACCGACTTCTACCGGCTCTTCGGCCCGGACTACCCGCCCGGGGGCAGCGCACCGGTGACCACGCAGGTGGTCAAGTGCGCCTTCGAACTCGCCCGCGGCGCCGTGCTGCGGGCCGGCCGCTCGCACCGGCTGCACGGGCGCTCGTGGTCGGGAGCGGCCCCGGTCCGCCGGGTCGAGGTGAGCACGGACGGCGGGCTCCGGTGGCTCCCGGCCGGGCTGCACGACGAGCCGCGGGCCGGCAACTGGACGCGCTGGAGCATCGACTGGCGTCCGGAGCGGCCCGGCGCGTACGAGCTGCGGGCCCGCGCGACCGACCGCCGGGGCAACACCCAGCCCGAGGCGGCCGTCTTCAACCGCGAGGGCTACCTGTTCGACGCGGTCGTGGCGCACCCGGTGACGGTGGCCTGACCGCCGGCGGGGCCCGGCCGGCCGGAGCGCCGCCGACCGGTCGGGCCGTCAGCCGGCGGGCTGGACCTCGTACGGGGCCGGGTACGGCGTCTCGTACGGGGCCAGCACCAGCCGCACCACGTCCTCGAGCCGGCGCCGGGCGTCGCCGAGCGTGGTGCGGCCGGTCACCCAGGCGGTGAGCTCGCCCTGCCAGGCGTGGCCGACGATGTGCCGCACCAGGTCGCTCGCGGCGGCCGGCACCTCGGCCGGCACCTCGGCCATCACCGCCTGGAGCGCGGTGCTGTCGGCGCGGGCCATGCCCTGCAGGGCCTCGCTGGCGAAGGGGTCGGTGGAGGCGGCGACGGCCACCCGGAGCCGGGCCAGCTCGGGCTGGCGCTGGTAGGCGCGCATGCCGCCGCGGACGAAGCGCACCACCCGGTCGGTCGCACCGAGCCCGGCCCGCGGGCCGCGCAGCTCCGCCACCAGGTCCGCCAGCAGCAGCCGGTGCCACTCCGCGATCGCGGCCGCCAACAGGTGGTCCTTGGAGGAGAAGTAGCGGTACGCCGTCCCCAGGGCGACTCCGGACCGCTCGCAGACCTGCTTCATCTGCAGCCGCTCGACGCCGATCTCGTTCACCAGGGCGAGCGCGGCCGCGATCAGTGATCCGCGGCGTTCGAGCTGACGCGGAGACATCGCCTCCACCGGCCGTGGTGACAGGTCAACCTTGGTCACCCGCACCATGATACGGCCCGGGGCCGCCGAGGAGTATGACGCCGACCGGCCTCCCCTCGTTCGCCCGCCGTCCACCGGGGGTCCGGCCGCCCGGTCAGGCGGGCGCGGAGGCCCCGGGCGGGACGGTGCCGGACACCAGCGAACGGATCGCACGGTCGCGGATCAGCGCCTCCTGGACGGCGGAGGCCACCAGCCGGCCGTCCCGGTCGTAGAACTCGCCGAGCGACAGCCCCCGCCCGTCCGAGGAGGAGGGGCTGCGCTGGGCGAACAGCAGCCACTCGTCGGCCCGGAACGGGCGGTGGAACCACATCGCGTGGTCCAGCGAGGCCATGATCAGCCGCGGGGGGCCGGAGCGCTGGAAGAAGTTCGGCTGGACGTGCAGCCCGGCCGTCGAGGCCAGCGTGAGGTCCGAGAGGTAGGTGAGCGCGCAGACGTGCAGCAGCGGGTCGTCGTCGGGCAGCCGGGAGCCGGTGCGCAGCCAGACGAACTGCTGCGGCATGCCGGGGACGGCCGCGGGCACGCCGGGCGCGTCGTCCGGGACGAACCGCAGTTCCAGGGAGCCGAAGCCGCCGGTGCGGGTGAGCTCGGCGCGCGCCGCCTCGTCCCAGAGCGAGAGCGCGTCCGGCAGGTCCTCGGGGCCGGGCACCGGCGGTATCTCACGGTGCCGGTCGGCGGCGGGCTCGGGGTGCTTGAAGGAGGCGGAGAGCGTGAAGATCGCGTCGTTGCCCTGAACCGCCGTCACCCGGCGGGTGGCGTAGGACAGGCCCTGGCGGACCCGGTCGACCTCGTACCGGATCGGGCGGGTCGGGTCGCCGGGGAGCAGGAAGTAGCCGTGCAGCGAGTGCACCGCGCGGTCCGGCTCGACGGTGTGTCCGGCGGCCGTCAGCGCCTGCGCGGCGACCTGGCCGCCGAAGGCGCGCATCGGGGCACCGGCGTGGCACCGGCCCCGGAACGTGTTCTCGTCGAGGCGCTCGATCCGCAGCAGCTCGGCGAACGGGGCCGCGGTGTCGGGGGCCCGTCTCTCCTGTTCGGTCACGTCGGTCACGGGCTCATAGTGGCAGAAGCCAACGGGCAGCGGTGTGACCTGGGTAACCCTTTCGGGGGAACATTGTCGGTAGAACCTGTTTCAGTACGGGTGCCCGGCCGACGGGTTGTCAGTGCCCGCACTGCGTGCCCGGCGGGTCGCGAGCCGCTCGCGCGTGGGCCGCGGTGCGCCGGAGTGGTCGCCCGCGGCCGGGTGAGGCCGAACCGGCCCGGCCGGGGCCGGGGCGTCGCGGCGGAGACGGGTGTGCATGGCGCGGTGCCGCGGCCGGCGGCTGTCCGGCCGGAGAAGGGACCGGGACGGTCGCCGGGGGGGTGCGGGTCAGACGGTGACGCCGTCGTCCTCGGACGCCGCCTGCGGCCGGCCCGCCGCGGCGGCGCCGTCCGTGGCCGGACCGGTCCCCGCGGCGGCGCTGCCAGCCGTCGTGCCGCCCGGCACCGGCAGCCTCCGCGTCGGTGCATGGACCCTCGCCGGCGCCAGCGCCA
>NZ_JBEYVJ010000305.1:0-8749 GCF_040643935.1 Kitasatospora sp. NPDC047058
CACCCGTACCCCTGCTCGTTCCACGGTGTCCGCAGCGGCTGGGTGCGCCCCTCGGCGTCGGTGGCCCGCGCCAGCCCCGGCCGCCACCGGGGCGCGGACGCCGACGACCGGCGCACCGGCCTCGACCCCGGCCCCGGCGCAGTCGGCGGCGCAGCCGGACACGCCCGCGCCGGTGTCCGCCACGGCCTCGGCGACCGCCCCGCACAGCGCGGCACCGTCCGGCGCCCCGCCCTCCTCGCGCCGCCCGGCGCCGACGGCCACCGCCACGTCCTCGGTCAGCAGTTACCCGGTGCCGGGCGGCAGGGTCGCCCTGGACCTGCGGGCCGACAGCGCCTCGCTGGTGTCCGCCACCCCGGACCCGGGCTGGCAGATGCAGGTGTGGAACGGCCCGCAGTGGCTGCGGGTGGACTTCACCAAGGGCGCCCAGGCCAACTCGGTCTTCGTCACGTGGAACGGCCACCCGCCGACCGTGGAGACGGTGGTCCGCTGACCGGACCTTGCGGGCGCCCGGTCACCAGCGCTCGAACGGCACGTACCCCGGCAGGTAGGGGCCGCGGTAGCGGGACCGGTCGACCAGGGTGTGCCGGGTGCCGCCGGGCACCCCGATCGCGGCCAGCACCACCGTCCCGTACCGGTCCTGCACCTCGTACGGCTCGGCGAGCGCGCCGGCGCCGCGGTCCACCGCGTAGTCGTACGCGTAGTGGACGTCGGGCACGGCCACCGCGAGGTCGATCACGCCGTCGCCGTGCCGGGCCAGGTGTCCGGCGAGGTCCCGGCCGCGCGGCCCGATCACCTGGACCAGCGAGGTGAGCACGAACCTGGTCCCGGGCGCGTCCAGGACGTACGCGACGGTCTCCGGTTCGCCGGTCTCGGGGCCGGCGTAGGCGGTGCAGCGCAGTCCGAGCGCGGTGGCGTAGCGGCGGGCCGCCCGCCGGGCGTCGCCGACCGCGAAGACCACCGCGTCGGCGCGCCCCATCGGGAAGAGGTCGGGTTCCTCTCCCCCGGCCCGGAGGCCGGGAGATGCCCCCGGGCCGGCGGTGAGCAGCATGGGTTCGGCGGCGGTGTCGGTCATGACGGCCCTCCCGGTGGGCGTGCGGGACCACGGCTGTCCCGTGGTCCGGCGCGGGGTACGGCTCACGGGGTGGTGGCTGGAGGGTGGCGCCGGGCCGACCGTCGCGCAACTGTTCCGTTTCCTCCTGGTCAAGGTGTGCTCCGGGGCGGGAGAATCGGCCCCGTCGCTGTACAGAATGCCCACCGGAGGAGGAGCCCGCGATGCCCCCCGCCCACTCCCCGAGCGTCCCCGACTCCCCTGCCGGGCAAGGCCCTTCCGGCCCTTCCGGCCCTTCCGGCCCTTCCGGCGGCAACGACGCGATCGACGTCCTGGACGGCCGGCTGATCCGGCTGCTCGCCGAGGAGCCGCGGATCGGGGTGCTGGAGTGCTCGCGCCGGCTGCAGGTGGCCCGCGGCACGGTGCAGGCCCGGCTGGACCGGCTCCAGGCCAAGGGGGTGATCGGCGGTTTCGGCCCGGAGGTGGACCCGGCCGCGCTGGGCTACCCGGTGACGGCCTTCGCCACGCTGGAGATCTCGCAGGGCCAGGGCAACGACGTGCGGGCGCACCTGGCGGCGGTGCCGGAGGTGCTGGAGCTGCACACGATCACCGGGCGCGGGGACATGATGGTGCGGATCGTGGCCCGGTCCAACGCGGATCTGCAGCGGGTGATCGACCGGGTGGTCGGCTTCGACGGCATCGTCCGGTCCTCGACGGCGATCGCGCTGGAGAACCCGGTGCCGTACCGGATCCTGCCGCTGGTGGACCAGGCCGCCGCCGAGTAGCGCGGGGCCGGCCGGGCCCCGGCCCGGGGAGTCTCAGCAGCTGGGGACGGCCCCGCCGGTGCGCAGCGCCTCCAGGGCGGCGACCGACTCGCCCAGCGTCCCAACGGGGACGAGCCGCAGCCCCGCGGGCGTGTTGACCTTGGCGTCCGCGCACTCGTCCTTGGGCAGCAGGAACACCGTCGCCCCGTCCCGGGCGGCCGCCTGGGTCTTCAGCGGGACTCCGCCGACCGGGCCGATCACGCCCTGGTCGTCGATGGTCCCGGTGCCCGCGACATTGATCCCGCCGGTGAGGTCGCCGCCCTTGCCGTCCCCGGCGAGCTTGTCGACGATGCCCAGCGCCAGCATCTGGCCGGCGCTGGGGCCGCCGATGTCGCCGAGGTCGACCTTCACCTTCACCTGGTCGGGCGAGAGGTGCAGGTAGGAGAGCGCGGCCATGGCGGCGCTGTTCTGCGACTCGGTCATCTGCCGGGCGGTCTCCTCCTCGGCCTTGGCCGGGTCGCCCGCCGGGTAGACCGTCTCGGTCGGCCGGATCGCCTCGTCCCGGTCGAACCAGGCCTGCATCGAGCGCCAGAAGGTGGTCCGCTCGCCGGCGTTGGTCGCCGAGATGGTCACCATCCGCAGCTGGCCCTGCGTGCTGCGCACCGGCGCGCCGGTGATGGTGAGCACCGGCTTGTCCTGGTAGCTGCCGAGGGTGTCCGCGGTGATGCCCGGCCAGGTCAGCGTGTAGGGCAGCGGGACGAAGGCGGCCACGCCGAACAGCGCGGCGACCAGCACGCCGCACAGCGTCAGCGCGCGGGTCCGGGGAGCGGTGAGGGCCTTGGGCAGCTTGGAGTCGGACACAGAGGCATCCAAACACACCCGGGCGCCTGCGCAGGCACTACCGCAGGGCGTCGGCCACCTCGGTCGCGGCCTCCACGACCCGGGGGCCGACCCGCTCGGGGACCAGCCCGTTCAGCATCACCACGCCGACGCTGCCCTCGATCCCGCTGAGCCCGACCAGGGCGGCGGCCGCGCCGCTCGCCCCGGACTGCTCCTCCGCGCGGGTGATGACGAAGCCCTGCTCCGGACGGCGCTGGCTGGGGAAGCCGCGCGCCTCCAGGATCGCCCGGCCGGCGGCGCTCTCCGCCAGCGGGTGGCGCAGCCCGGTCCGGTAGGCGACGTGGAAGTCGGTCCAGCTGGGCTCGACCACCGCGACGGCCAGCGCCTCGTTGCCGTCCACCAGGGTGAGGTGGGCGGTCGCGCCGAGGTCCTCGGCCAGGCTGCGCAGGGCCGGCAGTGCCGCCTCGCGCAGCAGCGGGTGCACCCGGTGGGCCAGTCGCAGGACGCCGAGGCCGACCCGGGCCCGGCCGCCGATGTCCCGGCGGACCAGCCCGTGCTGCTCCAGGGTGGCCAGCAGCCGGTAGACGACCGTCCGGTTGACGGCGAGCCGGGCCGCCAGCTCGGTGACGGTGAGCCCGCGCTCGGAGTCGGCGAGGAGCTTGAGGACCCGGACGCCACGGTCCAGGGTCTGGGAGGTCTCTGCAGTCACGACGCGCAATTCCTTTCCGCGGCGGGTCGCGGAGCGGCGGCGCCGGTCCGGACTCAGGTGTCGCGCGCAGGTGGGTGGCCGCGCTCGGACCGCGGAGTGTCGTCCTTGACGCTCTGGCGGTCCTGCGGCGCCGGCCCGGGGGGTTTCCCAGCGGGAGAGCGTGTGGGAAAGGTAGTGAAGGAATTCTCGCGACGGAAGTACTTGTCCAAAATTCGGGCATGATCGTTTTTGCCGCACCCGACGAATACGGGCAAATGCCGACATTCCACCGGTCACGGCAGGGCTCAAGTTCGAACACAGTCCGAAGTCCGGACACTCGGCCGGAGGGGGGTGTTCCACGGCGACTCCGCACCACGGACGCACTCCGGGCACACTCCGGACGTACCCCGGAATCGCCCCCGGACCGTATCCGGCGGCGGGGGGGCGTCAGAGCAGATTGCGCAGCACCGTCCAGGCCACCGCGACGCCGAGCAGCACCGCGGTGCCGCGCCGCTCCAGCGGGGGCTGCCAGCGGCGCCCGGCCAGGCCGTGCCGCAGCCAGGTGAGGTAGAGCAGCGCGACCAGCGGCAGCGAGAGCAGCAGCGCCGCGTTGTCGTGCCAGGCCGCCGCGAGGTCGCCGTGCATCAGGTCGTACGTCATCCGGGTCCCGCCGCAGCCCGGGCACTGCAGGCCGGTGACCTTCCGGAACGGGCAGAACGGCAGCACCTGCCCGGGCAGGTGCGGGTTCCGCGACCACAGGTACGCGGCGCCGGCCAGGCCGCCCACGGCCACCGCCACCGGCGGCAGGGCGCTGCGCAGCCGGGTACCGAGGGGCAGCCGGGCACCGGGGCGCAGCCGCGCGGGTACGGCGAAGCCGCCCCGGCCGCGATGGCCGGGGCGGCGTGCCGCGAGGTGCTCGGGCAAGCTCAGCTGCGCAGCAGACGGCCCTGGGCGTCCGTGCGGTCGTTGCTGGTCAGGAAGAGGATGCCGTCGATCAGCGACCAGAATCCGAGACCGCCGCAGGTCAGCAGCTGGGCGATGCCCATGCCGACGTGACCCGTGTAGAACCGGCCGATACCCAGGTAGCCGAAGAAAATCGTCAGGAGGCCCGCGACGACCTTCGACTTGTCGGACAGCTCGGGCTGCTGCTGGGCGTAAGGGGGGTACGACACGTTCGGTGCGCTCCTTGTGACGACAGGCCCCGGGCACGACGTGGGTGTCGCAGCCTCGGGGGTGAGGTTGGCCGGCCGGATTCACCGGGGCCGTGGCGACCGTCCCGAAGGGGTCGGCGCACGGCTCTGACGGCCCGGAGGCGGCACAGCACGCGGAACACTAGCGGATGATCACACCGGCTGTCTCCACAAATTCTTCGCGTGCATCTGAACATCGGGCGGCACCGAAGATATGACCACCGGTGATATGACCTGATTTCCGCTGAGGTGACGTTACTTCGCCCATTCCCGGATGCGGGCGATCCGCGCCGTCAACTGGTTGGCGGTGGCCTGCGCGGTGAGCGGCCCGCCGCACTGACGGCGCAGCTCGTTGTGAATGGTGCCGTGCGGCTGGCTGGTCCGGTGGTGCCAGGCCGCCACCAGCGCGTTCAACTCCTTGCGCAGTTCCCGCAGTTCCTGGTGGGTGACGACCGGCCGCTGCTCGGCCGGCAGCTCCAGCAGGTCGGCCTCCTCGGCCGGCTTGCCCTTGCTGCGCTGGATCTGCCGGTGCTGGCGCTTCTGCAGCAGCATCTGCACCTGGTCCGGCTCCAGCAGGCCCGGGATGCCGAGGTAGTCCTCCTCCTCCTCGCTGCCCGGGTGCGCCTGCATGCCGAACTCCATGGCGTTGTACAGCACCCGGTCGAAGACCGCGTCGGAGCCGATCGCCTCGTAGGAGAACTCCTCGCCGCCGGCGCCGTCCGGGCCGTCGTTGGCGCGCTCGGCCTCGGCGAGCAGCCGGTCCTCCTCGTCGAAGAGGCCCTCGCCCTCCTTCTTCGGCCGGTCCAGCACGTGGTCGCGCTGGAGCTCCATCTCGTTGGCGAAGCCCAGCAGCATCGGGATGGTCGGCAGGAAGACCGAGGCCGTCTCGCCGCGCTTGCGGGCGCGCACGAAACGCCCGACGGCCTGGGCGAAGAACAGCGGGGTCGAGATCGAGGTGGCGTACACCCCGACGCACAGGCGCGGGACGTCGACGCCCTCGGACACCATGCGGACCGCGACCATCCAGCGGGACGTCCCGGCCGCGTAGTCGGAGATCCGCTTGGACGCCTCGGTCTCGTCGGAGAGGACCAGGGTGACCTTCTCGCCGCTGATCTCGCGCAGCATCTTGGCGTACGCGCGGGCCACGGTCTGGTCGGTGGCGATCACCAGGCCGCCGGCGTCCGGGATCGCCTTGCGGACCTCGGTGAGGCGGCGGTCGGCGGCCTGCAGCACGCTCGGGATCCACTCGCCCTGCGGGGCGAGCGCGGTGCGCCAGGCCTGGGCGATCAGGTCCTTGGTCATCGGCTCGCCGAGCCGCGCCTCCAGCTCGTCGCCGGACTTGGTCCGCCAGCGCATGTTGCCGCTGTAGGAGAGGAAGATCACCGGTCGGACGACGTGGTCGGCCAGCGCGTGCCCGTAGCCGTAGGTGTAGTCGGCGACCGACTTGCGGATGCCGTCGCCGCCCGCCTCGTACTGGACGAACGGGATCGGGTTGGTGTCGGAGCGGAACGGCGTCCCGGTCAGCGCCAGCCGCCGGGCGGCCGGCTCGAAGGCCTCGAAGCAGGCCTCGCCCCAGGACTTCGAGTCACCGGCGTGGTGGATCTCGTCCATGATGACCAGCGTCTTGCGGGCCTCGGTGCGGTTGCGGTGCAGCATCGGGTTCACGCCGACGCCCGCATAGGTGACCACGATGCCGTGGTAGTCCCGGGAGAGCGGCCCGGAGGAGTACGCCGGGTCCAGCCTGATGCCTATCCGGGCGGCGGCCTCCGCCCACTGCTTCTTCAGGTGCTCGGTCGGGGCGACGACGGTGACCTGCTGCACCAGGTGGTTGTGGAGCAGGTAGGAGGCCAGGGTCAGCGCGAAGGTGGTCTTGCCTGCGCCCGGGGTCGCGACCGCGAGGAAGTCCCGCGGCTGGTTCTCGATGTACTTGTCCAGCGCACCCTGCTGCCAGGCCCGCAGCTTCCCGGCGGTACCCCAGGGGGCCCGGCCGGGGAAGGCCGGCGACAGGTGGTGCGAGGCGGCGGGCGACGTGTGGCCGGCGGCCCGGACGGGCGCGTCCGGCTCCTGCACGTCGGAGAAGAGCGGCATCGAGGAGGCGGCGGCAGTACTCACGGTCTCCGAGGGGGATCGTCGCAGGTCAGAGGCTGTTTTGCAGCCCCGGCCCGCGGTCTGGCGGCAATCGGGCAACCCGCCCAGCGTACCGGTCCGGCGCCGGACGGGCGGCCAGGCCGGGCCCCCGCGCGGCCCCGCACGGCCGGAAACGGACGTGACGCGGATCACGGTGATCGGCCGCGAAAACCGCGTAAGCGCGACCGCCCCCGCCGACTCTCACCGGAGTGGGGCCGCGCACCACGCTCCCCTGCCGTCACCCCGGTCGCACCGCGCCGGGAAGGCCCCGCACCACCAGAGAGGACGCACCGTGCACACCGCCGTCGAGGAGACCGTCCGGGCCCGCCTGATGCTTTCCAGCCACCGCTCCGCCCGTCTGCACGTCACCCTGTCCTACGCCCCGGCGGACCCGCTCGCCGTCCGGATGGCCTTCCCCGCCGAGTTCTCGCTCGACGGGCCGGAGGACGGAACGGTCCCGGACGGCGGCGAGGACATCGTCTGGGTCTTCGCCCGCCGGCTCCTCACGGCCGGCCTGGAGCTGCCCGCCGGCGTCGGCGACGTCCACGTCCGGCCCGCGGCCGGCCGGCACACCATGGTCGAGCTGCGCGCGCCCGAGGGCACCGCGCTGGTCCGGTTCGACAGCACCGACCTGCGGCGCTTCCTGTGGCGCACCCGGCTGGTCGTCCCCGAGGGCGAGGAGCACCTGCACCTCGACGCCGACCGGGCGCTCGCCGAGCTGCTCCGCTGAGCCGCTCCGCGGTGCTGCGCCGGTGCCCGCCCCGCCCGGGCGGGGCGGGGCGGCCGGGCTTCAGGACGACAGCCGGCGCATCAGCCGGACGCCCTGCGCCGCCGTCAGGTGCGGCAGGTACGCCTTGCCGATCGCCCGGGTGATGCTGGGCAGCGCCGCCGGGTCCGGGTACGCCATGTACAACGGGCGGTACTCGGGCTGGAACTTCGCCTTGAACGCGAGCAGCGAGCGGAAGCCGTACACCGGTTCCAGCACCCGGCCCATCCAGTCGAGCATCCGCTGCAGGCCGGTGGGCGGCGCCTCCTGCCCGGACCGGGCCAGCGGCGCGCCGGAGAGCGAGAGGAACCGCGCCCCCTCCTCCTTGAAGCCGAGGGCGGCCGAGGCGATCAGGAACTCCGTCACCCCGCGGAAGCCGTCCGAGCGCCGGCGCATGAAGTCCAGCGTCCAGCCGACCGGCGCCCCGTTCTCGTACACCGGCATCCAGCTGGTCAGGCCGTGCACCCGGTGCTCGCCGTCGACCGCGACCAGCAGCCGGACGGCCGGGTCGTCCAGTTCCTCCAGGCCGCCGAGGGTGAAGCCCATCTCGGGCAGGCCCTTCTCGGAGACCCACTCCTCCGAGATCGAGCGGATCTGGTCGCGCAGGGCGAGCGGCGCGTCGTGGTAGGACCACCACTCGGCGGTGATGCCCTGCTTGCCGGCCTTGTTGAGGGCGGTCCGGATGTCCTGCCACTTGCGGCCGGTGAAGGCGAGCTCGGGCAGCGCGACCACGGTGTCCTCGGCGACCTGCAGCGAGCGCCAGCCGAGCTGCCCGGCGGCGGCCCTGGTGTCCGGGGTGACGCTGTAGAAGCACGGCGTCCAGCCGCGGGCGTCGCAGTACCGGGCGAAGCCGGCCACCGCCCGGCGGCGGGCCTCCGGTTCGCCGAACGGGTCGCCGGTGGTGAGCGCCACGGTGGAGAGCACCCGGTAGGCGACGGCGGCCCGGCCCTCCTCGTCGAACCAGTAGTGGTTGCCGTCCCAGGTGGTGATGAAGGAGAGCGTGCCGCCGCCGTGCGCAGTGAGCAGCGCCCGGGCGCGGGCCGCGTCCTCGGCGTCCGCGTGCACCATCGGCCGGCGGAAGGCCAGCAGCAGCGCCGTCAGCGCGACCACCCAGAAGGCCAGGCCGCAGTACGTCTCCAGGAACCGGGCGAACGGGCCGACGGCGATCGGGTAGTCGGGCAGCAGGTCGTTGTAGGCGGGCGGCAGGAACTGGGCGGGCAGCCCGGCGAGCATGCCGCGGAAGGTCGCCCCCGGCTCGAACTGCGCGGCCGCCAGCACCCCGAGCCCGGCGTACGCGGCGGAGGCGGAGAAGGGGAGGGAGCGCAG
>NZ_JBEYVJ010000306.1:0-8687 GCF_040643935.1 Kitasatospora sp. NPDC047058
AACGACCGCTACCCGGTCGGTACCCCGGTGACCGCCTACCCCGGTGTCCGCCCCGAGCACCCGGCCTACTCGGCGCTCGACGACCACCGCCTGGAGACCCGCACCCGCAGTGCCGCCTGGACGCTCGGCCACGGCGAACCGGTCGTCGCCGTCGAGGGCTACGCGGGCGGCATCTCCCTGGAGCACATCGACCTGCGCACCGAGGAGACCGCCCGATGAGCACCCAGCCCCAGCCCGCCGACGACCGCCTCGCCAACGTCGAGGCCCTGATCGACGCTGCCGAGACTCGCCCCCTCACCACGTGGGAGGCCGAGGAGGTCCGCTCCGCTCCCCGGGCCGTCCGCGGGAACCAGCGCGTCGGCGCCCGCCGCGAGGCCCGCATGCAGCGCTACCTCACCGCCTGGCGCTCCGCCCGCACCCGCGCCCGGCACCTCCGCGACGAGAACAGCATGTGGCGTCGCACCGTCACCTGGACCGAACAGGTCCGCGACCGCGCCATGGAGGACGCGCGAACGCTCCACGTCGAACGCGACGCCCTGGTCGCCCGGGTCCGGGAACTGGAGGCCGCCCTGGCCGCGATGACCGACCTTCGGGACCGCGCCCTCGCCAAGCAGGACGAGCTCCGCGCCGAGCGCTGGCCCGCCCACTTCGGCACCCCGCACGCCAGCATCGGCGACGCCGTCGGCCACGCCATGGCCCACAACGCCCGACTGGCCGCCGCCGTCCGCAACGCCCAGGACGGCCCCCAGCGGCCCGCCTGACAGCCCCGCAGCACGGGACCGGACCCCCGGAACCCCGCGCCCACGACAAGCCCACAGACGCCCGCACAGCCCCGTCACACACCCACCACGGAGAACCTGATGCCCAAGCGCACCGCCCGCGCCGAGATCGAGCGCGCGTTCCACGTTAGCTTCAAGCTCCCCGAACAGGCCGCTCAGCTCCTCGACGCCTACCGCGCCGAGGTGCTCACCGAGGCCCGCGCGTTGATCGTCGCCGCCTCGAACGACCGCCTCGACGCGATTGACGAGGACGACCGTCAGCCCAGCGACTGGGAGCGCCACGAGGAGTGGTGCACCGCCGCCGACGTCCTCAAGAACGCCGCGGAGGGCGCCCGGTGACCGCCACCCCGCCGCCGGCCAGCCTTGCCGAGCGCATCGACGCAGCGATCCGACCCGCCATGCTCATCGGCCTCCAGGACGCCGAGCTGTACGACGAGCCCGGCCGCGAGCGCATCGGGGAGTGGGCGGACTTCATCACCTCGTGGGTGCTGGCCGTGGTGCAGCCCGAGCTGGACCGGCTGGCCCGTGAGAACCACTTCCAGCTGGAGTCCCTGCACCGCTGCGAGGACGACATCACCCGACTCCGCACCGAACTCGCACAGCGCGATGAGGTCATCGACCGTCTCCGTGCCGAGATCCTCGCCCAGGGCGACGCCATCGTCCGCCGTCGCGACCAGACACTCGCCGAGGCCGCCCGGCTGATCGAGTCCGCATGCCTTGGCGGCGGCTGCGGCGACTGGGGCCGCTGCACCTGCGACGCCAACATCGGCGTGCTCAACGCCGCCCGCACCCCGACCAGCTGAGGACCCACCATGACTCTGACCGTGACGGACTTCTTTTGTGGCGCTGGCGGCTCCAGCCAGGGCATGCACAACATCCCCGGCCTCCGGGTCGCCACCGCCGCCAACCACTGGGACCTCGCCGTCCGCACCCACCAGGAGAACTTCCCCGACGTCCGGCACGACTGCGCCGACATCTCCCAGATCGACTTCCGCCGCTACCCCCGCACCGATCTCCTCTGGGCCAGCCCGGAATGCACGAACCACTCGGTGGCGAAGGGCGTCAAGCGCGGCGCCGACATGCAGCCCGACCTGTTCGGCGAGGTCCTCCCCGAGGAAGCCGCCGTCCGCTCCCGCGCCACCATGTGGGACGTCCCCCGCTACCTGGAAGCCATGTCGCTGCGCGGCCGGCCCGTCCTCGGCGGAGCCGTCGAGAACGTCGTCGACGCCCGCAACTGGGCCCTGTTCGACGCCTGGCGCATGGCCATCCGGGCGCTCGGCTACGACATGCGGATCGTCTACCTCAACTCAATGCACGCCCGGCCCCGGTTCGGAACGCCGCTCGCCCCGCAGTCCCGCGACCGCATGTACGTCCTGTACTGGCTCAAGGGCAACCGCGCCCCGCAGGTCGAGAAGTGGACCCGCCCCGACGCCCTGTGCCCCGAGCACGGCCGCGTCCAGGCCGTCCAGTCGTGGAAGAACCCCGCCCGGGAGTGGGGCCGCTACCGCGCCCAGTACGTGTACCGCTGCCCCGTCGCCGGCTGCTGGAAGGCCGTCGAACCGTGGGCCCTGCCGGCCGCCGCCGCGATCGACTGGACCCAGCCCGGGCAGCGCATCGGCGACCGCACGAAGCCCCTCGCCGCGAAGACCGTCGCCCGGATCCGGGCCGGCCTGGCCAAGTACGCCCGCCCGCTGGCCGTCCCCGTCGAAGGCCGCGAGGGCAAGTCCGCTGCCCCGGTCGACGACCCGCTGCGGACCATGACCACCCGCAACGAGACCAGCCTCGCCTGGTTCGAACCGTTCCTCGCCGAGCTGCGCGGCGGCGGCTCCGACCACCGGCCGGCCTCCGACCCGCTGGCCACCGTGTGCGCGTCCGGCAACCACCACGGCCTGGTCCACCCCGAGGCGATGGCCGCCCCCGTCGGCGGCACGTGGAACGACGAGGCCCGCCCGGTCCGGGAGCCGGCCCAGGGCCGGACCACCGGCGAGACCAAGGGCCTGCTCGTGCCGTACTACGGCACAGGCACCGCACGCACGGTCGAGGAACCCGCGAGCACCGTCACCACCGTCGAGCGCCACGCCCTGGTGACCGCCGAACTCGCCGTCGAGGAGTGCCTGTTCCGGATGCTCACCCCGCGCGAGATCGGCGCCGCCATGGCGTTCGGCTCCGACTACACCGTGCTCGGCAACAAGCGGGAGCAGGTCCGCCAGTACGGCAACGCCGTCACCCCGCCGGCCGCCGAGGTCCTGATGAGTGCCCTCGTCGAGTCCATCACCGGCGAAGACCTCCAGCCGGCCGTCTGACGCCCCGCCGACCGCCCGTCACCGCCGCCCGCAACCCGCGGGCGGCGGCCCAACCCAAAGGAGACCCCGTGGCCACCATCTACGCCGTCGCGAACAGCAACGGCCCCTACACCGCACACATGAGCCTCGCCCTCGCGCAGGCCGCCGTCGAACTCGACCAGCGCCGCTACTCGCCCAACGCCGAACACCGCTGGGACGAGGAACCCGGCGCCCGCGACACCCGCATGTGGCAGCTCAAGACCAAGGGCCTGACCGGCCGGTGGGCCAAGGTCTACATCGCGATCCACGAGCTCCCGCTCGGCTGATACCCGCCCGCCGGCCTGCCGTCACCCGGCGGCAGGCCCCCACCCGAGGAGACCAAGGTGCCGTTCAACGTAGGCGACCCCTGGAGCCTGGAGGACACCCTCCGCGAACTCTGCCACGGCGACCCCTGCAACCCGATGTTCCCCGGCGACCCCGACAGCCACAACGACGACTGCCCTGCCTGGGCCTACACCTCCGAGGAGAGCCGGTGACCGACCAGCCCGCCGACCTGCTCACCACCGCCGCCAACCGGCTCCGTGCCGCCGCCACGCTCTACGGCGACCCGGGCCCCTGGACCATCCACCAGGGGAACGGCTTCCTCCGCGTCGGCCCCGCCGTTGCACCCCGCAGGGGATGGACGCCACAGCCCGGCGCCGACCTCCCCGAGGAGCGTCGCGACACCGCCGAGTACATCGCCCTGATGCACCCCGGTGTCGGCCTCGCCCTCGCCGACTGGCTGGAGACGTCCGCCGAGTACTACCAGCCCGGTGTCACCCACCCCACCCACGTCGTCCGTGCCCTCGCGGTGGCCCGCGCGGTGCTCGGCCAGGACGGCGGCCAGCCTGGCCCGGCCACCACCCACTGAAGGAGCACCACATGCAGCCCCGCATCTTCCACCTCCAGCGCGACACCGACATCACCGGCGTCTCCGGTACCGGCATCGTCGCCCACGGTGTCCAGTGGCCCGACGGCACCGTCACCATCCGCTGGACCGGCGACCGGCCCTCCACCGTCACCTGGGGCTCCATTGAGGACGCGGTCCACGTCCACGGTCACGGCGGCCACACCCGCATCGTCTGGGCCGATGGACAGCCCGAACAGGCTGTACCGCCGGTGGCCACGTTGCTCGACCTCATCGACAGCCTGCGCGACCCGGAGCCCTGCCGACTCGACCACCACGGTGACTGCCAGGAGCACTACTGGTTCGAGCCTGGGCCGTGCCCGCACGCGCGCGCCGCCGCGCTGTTCCCGGCCGAGGACGAGCCCACCGCGTGACCGTCAGCCCCTGGCTGGTCGTGGCCGGCGCCATCTACGGCGCCGGCCTCACCGCCACCCTCTACGCCCTCCACCCCTGGAGACGCACATGAACCCCAACCTCGTCGTCCTCGCCGTCTGCGGAACCGTCGCCGCCTACTGGGTCTACCGCATCGCCACCGCCCCGAGAACCCCCACGCCCGAGCAGCCCGACGAGATCGGCATCACCCCCGCCGCCGACCAGCAGCCCGCCATCCTCTGGGCCCGCTACGGCAACACGCTCAGCCGCCACCCCGTCCGCGGCACCCAACTCCCCACCGCACCCGGGGAGCCGCAGCAGTGAGCCGCCCCCTCACCGGCCTGCAAGCCGCCGTCCTCCAACTGGTCGCCGAAGGCTTCACCAACGCGCAGATCGGACACCGCCTCGGCCTCACCGAGGACGCCGTTGAGAGCCACCTCTCAAGGCTCCGCGCCAAGGTAGGCGCCCGCGACCGCGCCAACCTCGTCCACATCGCCTACCAGCAAGGCATTCTCGCCGCCGACATTCGGCGCCACGGCGACCACGCCGGCTACCGGCAGCACGAAACCCGCGGCGAACGGCCGTGCCCCGCCTGCCGTGCCGCCGAGACCGCCTACAAGAGAGCCATCCGCAACCGAGCCCGGAGCGCCGCATGATCCCCGAGCAGGAGACCTACCAGCAGCAACTCGCCCGCCACGTCCGCGAGCGAGACGAGCAGATCCGCGCCGCCGAGGACGAGCTCGGCCAGCGTCGTACGCAGGTCGACCAGCTCACCACCCGCGTCCAGTCCGCCGAGGCCGCCCTGGCCGCGACCCTTGAAGCGTGGGCCGCCATCATGCGGTCCGAGTCGTACGAGCGGCGCGCCCACCAGTCCACCATCGTTGAGGCCCGTCGGCAGGCAGCCCGCGCCGAGCAGGCCGAGGCCCGCATCGCCGCTCTGCAGGCGGCGTTCGACGGCGCCATGGAGGGCTGGCGCAACGAGTCGAGGATCTGGGCGACCAGCATCGCCGCCGCCCGGGCCCTCGCGGACACCCTGGAGACCGAGGAGGCCTACGGCGGCTACGCCGACGCGAACTGGGAGGCAGCGCGCCGGATCCGCGAAGTCCTCGACGGGGCCGCCACCAGCCCGGCGCCGACCCCGGCCACCGAACAGATCACCCTGCGGACTATCGGCTACTGGCGACCCGCCTGCCCCGACTGCGGTCGGAGCGCGCATGCGGCGTGGGGAACCTGCGACGAGGTCGCGGCCTTCGCCAAGCGCTGGCAGCAGCACCTCGACGAGAACGCGCGGCAGGCCGTGGCTGCAGCACCACGCCTCAGCGCCGCGTTCACCTGCGACCACCGCAACCCGAAGAAGCTCGGCGCCCGCCCGGGTGACCTCGCCCTCGTGTGCCAGTGCGGTGCCGTCGTACAGCCCGGCCTCCGGCCCGAGGCACGGCCGTGACCTGCCCCGACGACGAGTGGGATCCGGCCCTGCTCTTCGACGACGACAGCGAGGACTGGCCCCTCGACCTGCCGGCCCGGCCCATCCACGACGTCATCCCCGACCTCGCCCACTACAAGCCCTGAGGACCTCATGGACCAGCCCATCGCCGTCGGCGACATCCTCCACGGCTACTGCGGCGGCCGATTCGGTCGCGACCACTACACCTGCTGCACCGTCGAGGCGCTCGGCCCGGACTGGCTGGTCGCACGCAACCCACACGGGGAACTCTCCTTCGCCAGCGGCGAGGCAGACCTCACCGCGCTCCGCCGCTACAGGCAGCGGACGGTCGACTACGACGGCGTCCCCTGCTGCGAGGACCGCCCGGCCTGGCAGCAGTTCCCGTACGGCCCGCCCACCCACCGCCACTGACCCGCCCCACGCACGCAGACGGGGCGCCCCCACACCCACCACGGCCAGGGACGCCCCACCCGCCCTACCAGCCCGCCACCTGACCAGCGCCCGACCAGCCCGACGCCTGGCCGCGCCGACAAGCCCCTCCTGCTGCGCCCGGCCTACTGGTCGGGCGCTTTCGCGTGTTCGACGGGCTGGTCGTCGCCGCGCTGGTTGGCAAGGGCGTCAGCGATGAGCCAGGCGAGGGGTTCGGCGTCGGCGATGGGGAGGTGGCCGACTGGTTCGCCGTCGATGATCCATTTGAGGAAGACCCCGGCCTGGGGGCGTGCGGACTGGGAGAGGCCGGCGTAGACCTGGCCGGCTTGTCCGCGGGCTTCGGTCTCCAGGTTGAGGGGGATCAGTTTGGAGCGGTGGGCGCCGCCGCGGCTGCCGAGGGGCGGCAGGTCGGGGATGTCGCAGTACTCGGGGTCGCACCAGGCGGGGTGGAGGGTTGGGCTCACACAGCTAGGCTAGTCGAATCTGTGTTCGATTCAATGCCCCAGGTCGGCCACGCGGCGCAGCACCGTGATCCCGTCCCGATGCAGGACCACCTCGTACCGCACCCCCGGGTGGAAATAGGCGGGGTAGGCCATGACCGCGTCCCCATCGGGTCCGTCGGGCCATTCCTCGCGGTCGTTGATGATCCACTCCGGCGCCGGATTGCCTGGCGTGCCCATCCAGTAGACATCCGCGCGGGCCGCAAGGTGGGCGCCGATGCTGTTGCCTGCCTCGACGACCGCCCCGGGCTGGACCATGGTGACGACCTCGTCGCGGGTGCGGTCCGCCCTGTCGGGCCAGGCACCCGGACTGGTGAGGGCGGCGGGGCCGTAGGCGAGTGAGCACATGCAGGCGAAGGCGACCGCGGGCAGGGCGGTTGTGGCGCGGTCGGCGTACTGGCGCAGCGGGATGCTGGGTGACCGGCGGAGCCTGGTGGCGGCGTCCGCGGCGGCGAGGAACATTACCGGCATGGCGGTGGCGGAGTAGTGCGCTGTGGTGCCGTTGATGCCCGGATTGGCCGAGGCGAGGCGCAGCAGCAGGCCCGGGACAGCGGTGAGGGCGAGCGGGGAGCGTGCCGCCAGGGCGCCGGTGATGCCGAGCGTCCAGCCGAGCGTCTTCCAGGTCTGCAGGCGTACCGCGGCTTCGATGGGGGCGTGCCACCAGGGAGCGCCGGGGATCCGGTCCCAGTAGGGGTAGGTGCCGTCTGGGTTGTAGTGCGGGATGATCCACCAGATGGCTGCGGCGGTGGCGGCCAGGCCGGCGGTGGCGAGTGCTGCGCCCAGGATGCGCTGGCGGCTGGCGACGGCGATGTACACCCCGACTGCGGCGACGAACGTTGCGCCGAGGTCCTCCTTGACCAGGATGAGCGGCAGTGCCCAGCAGGCGGCGCGGGTCCAACGGCGACAGATGAGTTGCCTGCCGGTCATGGCGATGAGGGGGACGGCGAACGCTATCTCGTGGAAGTCCCAGTCGACGGCGCGCAGGATGCCGAAGCTGAGGCCGTAGGCGATGCCGATGCAGAGGCCGCGGGCCCGGCCGAGGAGCTGCTCGGCGGTGGCGGAGATGATGCCGGCTGACCAGGCCATGAGGGCTGCCTGGGCGACGAGGAGGGCGAGGGGGGTGGGGGCGATCCACCAGGCGGGGGCGAGGAGCGCGGTGATGGGTGAGAGGTGGTCGCCGAGGAGGTTGAAGCCGTCGCCTTTGACGGGCGCGATCGGGGCTTGGAGGTGGGCGTAGGCCTTGACGGCTTGGGTGAAGATGATCAGGTCGTAGGAGGGGCTGCCGTAGCGCTGGTAGCGGATGACTGAGGTGAGCGCGTAGATGGCGAACAGGGCCGCGGCGAGGGCGACGTGGGGTGCGTGGCGGCCGGGTCTTCGTATGGGGCGGGCGGGAGTTGGGCGTGTGGTGGTGGCCATTGGTGAACGGTAGCGGCCGGTGTGGCTGTGTGGGTTGTGCGCAGGATCTTGACTCTTCTTGATCGCGGGTTGATTCTGGCGACCCCCACCAGGGAGGAGCCCGCTTTGACCGACATGGCCGACTTCCAAGTGATCCGTACCAACGACATGCCGTCTTGCCCCCGCTGCGGCGAACCCGCGGCCATCTCCGCGCGTCTCCCGCTCGGCGACGGCATCGACCTGTTCCTGTGCCTGCGCTGCGACACCGGCAACACCCCGGCCGGGCGGCTCGTCGCGATCTTGGGCCTGCCCGAGGATCAGCGCCCGGCGGACCTGCTCCCCGACTTCGTCGTCGCCTGGATACGCGACGGCGCGGCGGCGCAGGGCTGGGTCTGGGTGCCCGGGCAACGCGAGCCGTAGGGAAACGGAACGGCCCCGCCGCGTTGGGCGGGTTCTAACGATCCCCGCAACACCCTGGAGTTCAGGGAGTTGCGGGGATCGTGGATTTCGGGGTGCTGAGGGCGAGGTTCTTCGAGGCGT
>NZ_JBEYVJ010000307.1:0-8684 GCF_040643935.1 Kitasatospora sp. NPDC047058
GGCACACCCGCCGACCCGACCGGCCCGGCCACCCACCCGACGGGCCCACCCGTGTCACCGGCCGGGCGCGCATCACCGGCCGCACCCGCGGCATCGGCAGGGCCGGCCGCGGCGGATGCCGCCTGGCGCCGGAAGGCCCCGGGCGGCATGCCCACCAGCTCGGTGAAGCGGGTGGTGAACGTGCCCAGCGACGCGCAGCCGACCGCGAAGCAGACCTCGGTGACACTGAGATCGCCCCGCCGCAGCAGCGCCGCCGCCCGCTCGATACGGCGCGTCATCAGGTACGAGTACGGCGACTCGCCGTAGGCCGCCCGGAACTGCCGGCTCAGGTGCCCGGCGGACATGTGCACGTCGTGGGCGAGCGCCTCCACGTTCAGCGGCTGCGCGTACTCCCGGTCGATCCGGTCGCGGACGCGGCGCAGCCGTGCGAGATCGTCCAGCCGCTGCGCCTGTGCACGCCGCCATTCGGGCCTGCCCATGAGAATCCTCCCCGTTGTCGTTCGTCGTCCTGTGCCGTCGACGTCGTCGAGCGCCCGGGGTGCCCGCAACGGCGGGGACCCCGGACGCCCGGTGGTGCGGCCCGGCCCGTCCGGCCCGGCCCGCCGGACGGCGGCGGGACGGAGTCCGGGCTCGGCTCAGCGCCGCTCCTGGATGCGGACCAGGTTGCCCGCGGGGTCGCGGAAGGCGCAGTCGCGGACGCCGTACGGCTGGTCGGTCGGCTCCTGGACGACCTCGGTGTCACCGGCCTGCACCTTCTCGAACGTGGCGTCGAGGTCCGTGGTGGCCAGCAGGATCCAGCCGTACGTGCCCTTGGCCATCATCTCGGTGATCGTGCGCCGCTCGTCCTCGGTGATGCCGGGATCGGCGGCGGGCGGCGCCAGGAGGATCGAGGTGCCGGGCTGACCGGCCGGGCCGACCGTGATCCACCGCATCCGGCCCTGTCCCACATCGCTGCGGACCTCGAAGCCGAGGACGTCGCGGTAGAAGGCGAGCGACGCGTCCGGGTCGTCGTGCGGGAGGGCGGTCGTGTGAATGGTGATGTCCATGATGGGCAGGCTAGACGCCACCCGGCGAGCTGCGCTTCTCGATTCCTGACCGATCCGGGCCCGTCGGGGCGTCGTCGGGCGTGTCACCCGGAGACGCCGCTCCCGCCGCGCCCGGCTCCGGGGCCAGGTAGTGGAACCCCGGGCGGGGGTGCATCAGGAAGTCGTGGTGCGAGATGTTCCACCCGTACGCGCCGGCCATCGCGAACAGCACCCGGTCGGCCGTGCGCAGGCCCGCCGCGGCTCCGGCGGACCGGGCGAGGACGTCCTTCGGGGTGCACAGCTGCCCGGCGAGGGTGGCGCGCCCGGTGGTGACCGCGGGCCGCGGCCAGGGGTGCGGCCAGGCGTCGACCGGCAGGACGCCGAACGGCTGGTCGTGGCCCCGGGTGGCCGGGGTGCGCAGGTGGTGGGTGCCGCCGCGGACCACGGCGAAGTCCTCGCCGTGGCTCTGCTTCACGTCCAGCACCTCGGTGGCGTACCAGCCGCAGTAGGCGGTCAGTGCACGGCCCGGCTCGATCCGCAGGACGGGGCCGGGGTGGCGGTCGAGCAGCTCGGCCAGGCCCTCGCCGAAGGCCGTCCAGTCGAAGCGCGCGGCCGGGTCCGCGTAGTCGACGGCCATGCCGCCGCCCACGTTGACCTCGTCCAGCGGGAACGCGTGCCGCTCCGCCAGCCGGGCGGCCCAGCCGACGACCTGCCCGGCGACGGCCAGGTGCTCCGCCGCCGCCAGTCCGCTCGCCAGGTGGGCGTGCACGCCGCGCAGCCGCAGCCGGCCGCGGAGCGGGCCGAACGGGCCGAGCGGGTCGGTGAGCAGGCGGACGCAGGCCTCGGCCCGGTCCGGGTCCAGGCCGAACGGGGTCGGGCGGCCGCCCATGGCGAGGGCCACGGTGTCCAACGCGCCCGCGCCCACCGGCAGGTTGACCCGCAGCAGCACGTCCACCGAGGCCTCCGGCCGCGGACCGGCGAGGACGGCGGCGAGCCGGTGCAGTTCCTGCTCGCTCTCGACGTGCCAGCGGTGCACCCCGGCGTCGACCGCGGCCAGGATCTCGGCGGGCGTCTTGCCCGGCCCGCCGAAGGCCAGCGGCGCGTCCGGCACGGCCGCCCGGACGTGTGCCAACTCGCCGCCGCTGGAGACCTCGTAGCCGTCGACCGCATCGCGCAGCGCGGTCAGCAGCGGAGCGTCGGGGTTGGCCTTGGCGGCGTAGTACAGCTCGACCCGGCCGGGCAGCGCGGTCCGGACGGCGGCGGCGTGCGTGCGCAGCGCCGCGAGGTCGTGGACGAAGGCGGGCAGCGCGTCCGGCGCCAGGGCGGCCACGTGCCGGCGGACGGCGTCGGTCGTCAACGGCTCGGGGGCGGCGGTGCGGTCGGTCATCGGGCACTCCAGGCGGGCGTCCGCGCCCCCGGGGCCGGCAGGTGCGCGGCCTCCGCGAGCACGGTGCGGGCGAGCGGGGACGGCAGCCGGACGTAGCCGGCCTCGCGGTCGGGCCGGCGCTCCCAGCGGGTCAGCAGGTTGGCCTTGGCGGGCAGCGGAACGCCGGCCAGCAGGGCGCGCAGCCGCGGCGGGCGGCCGTGCGCGGCGGCGTACTCCTCCAGGACGCGCCGGACGGCCTCCCAGAGCGCGCCCTCCGCCTCGGGGTGGCGGTCGGCGAGGGCGGCGAGCAGTTCGGCGACGTGGTTGACCAGCAGGCAGTAGACGACCCGGTCCCAGCCGCGCTCGGCGTCGTAGGCCATCGGGCCGGCCACCTCGGGCGGCAGGGCGGCGAGCAGGGCGGCGTTCCGCTCCGGCACGAGCTTGGTGCCCTCCAGGTCGCGGAAGAGCACCTGGGCGGGGCGGCCGTCCGCGTCGACGCCGATCAGCACGTTCTGCAGGTGCGGTTCCAGCACCACGCCGTGGTCGAAGTAGGCGGCGAGCACCGGCGGTACGAGCAGCCGCAGGTAGGCGGTCCACCAGTCGAGCGCGTCCGGCACCCCGGCGTCCGGTCCGAGCAGTGCGGAGACGTGCGCCGAGCTGGTCGGGTGCTCGTCGGCGACGGCGGCGGCCAGCAGCGGGGTGACTCCGGGGCGCAGCAGGTCCGCGAAGCCCTCCCGGACGATGAGGCCGAAGCCCTCGTAGAGCGCGCGGTCCGGGCGGCCGTCCGCGCCGGGCAGGGCCAGGGTGCGGAAGGCCGGTTCGCGCAGCATCGCGGCGTCGGGGAAGCGTCCGGCGAGGTCGGTGAGTGCGGGGGCGAGCAGCCTGGTCAGTGCGACGGCGCCGGTGAGCTCGTAGGCGGCGTTCTTGCGCAGGCAGTTGGTGATCCGCACGTTGAGGCTGAACTTGAGGAACGCGCCCGCGCCGTGCAGGGTGCGGACGGAGGCGGTGGCGGCGAACGGTTCGCCGCCGGGGCCGAGGTCCAGGATGTCCCCGCGTTCCAGTGCGCCGCGCAACAGCGGGTGGTCGGCGAGGAGTTGGTACTGCCAGGGGTGGGCGGGCAGCAGCCGGTAGCCGTCCGGCACCTCGCGCAGCCCGTCGAGCAGTGCGGTCGCCGCCGGGTCGGTGGCGGACTCGGCGATCAGCTCGCGCCGCACGGCGAGGTGCCGCAGCCGGAACGCCGCCCGCGACTCGGGCGCGTAGGCCCGCCAGTCGCCGCGTTCGGCGGAGCGGGACTTGGGTGCGGGGTGGAACCGGTGGCCGAAGAGCAGGGCCTGCTCGGACTCCAGGTAGCGGTCGCCGCCGGCCTCCGGGCGGTGCTCCAGCCCGGTCGCGACGCCGTCGTGACTGGACGTCAGCTGACCGAGGAACTCCTCGTTGACCGTCCCGGTGCGCAGCTCCAGTTCGTCCTGGACGTATCCGGCCAGCTCACGCCAGTCCAGCGCGTGCCAGTCGCCGGCCTGTTCGCGTTCGACCGGGCCGGTGAAGCGGTGCGCGCCGAGCAGCGAGGTGCGGCGCAGGGCGACCCGGAGCAGCACGCCGCGCCGGGGGAGGCGGAGCAGCAGGCGGCCGTCGGTGACGGCGGTCTGGTGCTCGGGCGCGGAGACTTCGCGGAGCACGCAGTTGAGCAGGGTGTGGGCCACGGCCTGGTCGGCGGTGGGCAGTTCGGGTGCTTCGGGCAGTTCGTGGATCATCGGGGGCTCCAACGCTTGCAGGGCGGGAGGGTGAGTGCGGTGGCCGCGGCGGCGGCCAGCAGGGCGGCCACGGTACCGGCCACCACGGGGGCGGCGGCGCCGAACCGGCCGTTGGCCAGCGCCGCGACGGCGCCGGCGGCGACGGCGCCGCCCTTGGAGACAAACTCGAGGGTGCCGAACATCCGGCCCGGTGCCCGGCCCCGGGCGGCCTCGGCGGCGAGGACGGAGAGGCAGACCAGGCCGAGCGTGAGCCCGGCGCCGAGCAGCAGCCGGACGGCGACGAACGCGGGCAGCGAGCCGGCGACGGCGTGCCCGGCCAGGCCGAGCGCGACGAGGCCGAAGCCGATCGCGATGCCGGTGTGCGGGCGGGCGAGGAAGACGGTGTGGGTGCGGGCGGCGAACGCCAGGTAGCACAGGTGCGGCAGGGCGAACAGCACGCCGGTGGTGGTGCCGGAGACGCCGGGCAGCCGGTCCTGCGCGAGGGATATCAGGTAGGGGAAGGAGATCACGGTCGCGAAGACGAAGGCGAACTCGAGGGCGTACAGCACCGCGAGCGGTGCCCGTCCGCCGCCCGCCGCGGCCTCGGCGGCCTCGACAGCGGTCGGCTCGCCGCGGCCCGGCCCGTCGGCCCGGCCACTCCGGTCGCCGGCCAGGTCCCCAGCCCGGTGGTCGGCCAGGTCCCCGGCGAGGCCCCCGGCCCGGGCCGGCCGCGCCGGTTCCGGCAGCAGCGAGAGCAGTGCGGCGGCGGCCAGCGGCAGGACGGCCATCAGCAGGTACTGCCGGTGCGGGTCGATCCACGGGGACAGCGCGCCGACCAGGATCGGCGCGGCGACCAGCGCGGCCCGGGCGCTGCCCTGCATCAGGGTGAGCGCCCGGGAGAGCCGCGGGCCTTCGAGTGCGGCGGCCAGGTAGCCGTTGGTGGAGGCGAAGGTGCCGCCGAGGAAGCCCTGGAGGACGAGCGCGAGGGTGAACGCGGGCAGGCTGCCGGCCGCCCCGGCCAGCAGGAACGAGACGGTGAGCCCGAGTTGGGCGCGCAGCAGCAGCCGCTTGCGGCCGAACCGGTCGGCGAGCCGCCCCCAGAACGGGGCGCCGAGGGCACTGAACACCGTCGGCACGATGTAGAGCACACCCGCCCACCGGCCCTGCGGGTCGCCGAGCGCGGGCAGGATCGCGGTCAGGTACGGTGGCAGGCCGAGCGCGGCGAAGGAGGCGACGAAGTAGCAGGCCGCCACCGCGTGCACCTGGCGCCGGCCGAGGCTGCCGGGGCGGCTGGTGCCGCTGCCGGAGTGCGGTGCCAGCGCGTCGGCCGTCACCGGGGGTTCCCCTGGAGCGGGAACGCGTGCGGCAGCAGGTAGTTGGGGCCGTCGGTGTAGTGCTTGTTGATGTCCGCGGCGCCGGAGCGCTGCTTGCTCAGCAGGGTCCCGGCGGTGACCATCGCCTTGACCGGCAGCCGTTCGGCGTCCAGCAGCGCGGCCCGCAGCGGTTCGCCGGCCGGGCCGAGCCGGTCGACGGCCTCGGCCAGCCGCTTGCGCAACAGGGCCAGCAGTTCGCCGAGTCCGGCGCGCCCGTGGGCGGCGAGCCCGAAGGCCAGGGAGCCGGTGCAGAGGTGGCCGGTGATGGTGCCGAACAGGTCGGTGAGCGGCCGGTCGGTGTCCCCGAACACCCGTGCGTGGTCGTCGAATTCGGCCGGTTCCGGGGCGAGTCCGCCGAGGGCGGCGGCCAGGCGGGGGCCGTGGATCCGGGGGCCGTCGTTGTCCTTGTACAGCAGCCGCAGCCGCGTCCCGCCGTCGGCGTGATCCAGGACCAGCGAGGTGTTCTGCTGGTGCGACTCGAGGGCGATGCCGTAGCGGAAGAGCGTGGTCTGCCAGTCGAGCAGCAGGGTGAGGAAGGCGTCGTAGAGGGCCACCGGGTCGCCGCGGTAGAAGCGGTCGGCGAGGTGGTCGACGACCAGCCGGCCGCCGGGCGCGGGGGCCAGCAGCGACGCGAGCGGGACGGTCACCGCGTCGCCGAGCCCGGCGGGGTAGCGGCGCAGCAGGACGGCCAGCAGTTCGTGGCCGGTTTCCGCGTAGCACTGCTCGTCGGCGTGCAGGATCGTTGCGGAGAACCGCGGTTCGAGGCCGATGACGGTTTCCAGCAGGCGCTGGCCGGCGGCGCCGTCGGGCAGCACGCCGGGCTTGATGGTGCGGCGGTTCTTCAGGCCCAGGGTGGCGGTGGCCAGCGGCAGCTTCAGGTGGCAGGCGGGATCCTCGGCGACGGCGACGGTGCGCATGGACAGCGTCGGCAGGACGGTCAGGTACGGCCGGTCGGCGAGCACCGCCCGCCCGGTCAGACCGAGGGCGGCCAGTGCCTCGTCGAGCGGTGCGCCGACGGAGAGCGGGTGGACGGGCAGGGTGTGCCAGCCGCCCCCGAGGTCATCGCCGTGGCCGGTCCCGAGGCTGCCCCCGAGGTCACCGCCGCGGCCGCCGCCCGCGTCACGGCCGGCGTCACGGCCGGGGGCTCCGTCGAGGTCGAGGCCGAGCCACGCGGGGGTGGGCCACCAGCTGGGCAGCGGCCCGCCCGCCCGCTGCACGGCGCCGGCCGGCACGGCCAGCCACCGGAGCTCGAAGGCGGGGTGGAACTCCGGTGCGTACGCGCGCAGTTGCGGCTCGGTGAGTCCGGAGCGGCCGCGCGCGGTCGGGTAGACGGGGTGGTCGAGATGGGCGGCGAGGGTGTCCTGCGCGAGACTGGCGCCGAGGCCCGTCCAGGACGCGGGGTCGGCGCCGTACAGGTCGGTGAGCGCGGTGTGCACCTCGCCGCGGGCCCGGTCGTGGAGCTCCATGGTGGCGAGGGTCTGCCGGCACTCCTCGGCGAACGCGGTCCAGCCGTCGCGGTCCTCGGCCTCGGCGTGTGCGGCGAGCGCGGCCAGGACGGCGTCGAGGCCGGTGAGTTGCGCGCCGTCGGACTCCAGCAGCGGCAGCCGGGCGGCGTACTCGCTCTGGAAGCCCTCCCGGGTGACGGGCAGCGCGAGTCCGGCCCCGGCCAGGACCAGCCAGCGGCCGTCCGCCCGGTCCTCGACGGTGCCGCGGCTGCGCAGGCCGAGCACGTCCTCGCGTACCAGTGCGGAGAGCACGCGGAGGGCCAACTGCTCGGTGACGTGCGGGGATTCGGCGGGGTGCGGGGCGTTCACGGCGTGATCACCCACTGGTTCGCGGCCGCGAACCGGGCGACGGCGGCGTCCGCGGCGGCCTGCTCGGGGCCGACGGCCCAGATCACGCCCAGGTAGTCCCGGTTGGTCCGGTAGAGCTCGTGCCGCTCGCCGAGCGGGCGGTGCGGCTGGTAGCCGAGGCGGACGCCGTCACGCTCCTCCTCGTACGGTCCGGGAGCGGCGGTGAGGGTGCCGGCCCGGTCGGCGAGGATCGGCTCGTTGCGGGCGCGTCGCGTGGTGGAGGCGCAGAAGTCGCCGAGGTCGGCGGGAAGTTCGCGGCCGAGGTGGGCGGCGATGATGTGCTCGAAGAGCGGGATGCCGAGGATCTCGGCGAGCATCAGGTCGCACTGGTCGCCGATGGCACGGTAGTTGACCTCGATGATCCGGGCGCGGCCGTCCGGCTGGACGACGAACTCGGTGTGGCAGGCGCCGAGTCCGACGCCGATCACGTCGAGCTGGGCGAGGACCTGCTCGACCACCGCCGCCGGGTGGGCCGGGACGAACTCCAGCAGTTCCTCGATGAAGTGCGGGGGAGGGGAGATCCTGGTCCGGAAGCCGCCGAGGACGTACCGTCGCCGCCCGTCGCCGAGCGTCTCCAGCGTGCACAGCTGACCGTCCAGGAACTCCTCGACGACCAGGGCCGCCCCGGGCCGCCGCTGCCGGATCTCCTGGCAGCGCCGCTCCAGTTCGTCCGCGTCGGCGACCAGCGAGACGTCCTCGCTGGCGACGCCCTCGCGCGGTTTCACCACGACCGGGAACGGGAGGCCGGACTCCCGCAGCACGGACGGGTCCTGGCCGGGGCCGAGCTCGGCCGAGCGCACGGTGTCCACGCCGGCGGCGGCCAGGTGGCGGCGCAGCTCGCCCTTGTTCTTGGCCCGCAGGGCGGCCTTCCAGTCCTTGGCCGGCAGCCCGAAGTACCCGGCGGCGAGGGCGGTCTGGGTCTGCAGGTGGTCGCTGTTGCTGAACACCGCGAACGGCGCCCCGGCGGCGGAGTGCCGGGAGATCAGGCCGATCACCTCGCGGAAGTCCCGGACGTCGCACTCGGCCACCTCGGGCGCGGGCTCCAGCCCGGCGTAGGCGTGCCGGTGGGGTTCGGCCTGGTCGGTGAGGACGGTGACGTCCAGCCCCAGCCGGGCGGCGGCCGGGAGGAAGCCCCGGGTGACGGAGTCGGTCGGGTTGAGGGCGAGCAGGTAGAGCCGCATGGGAGGTCCTCCGGGTGGGGCGGGAGCGGGACGGGGGTGGGCCGGTGGGCGCGGCGCCGCCCCCGTGCGGTGGGGGGCTGTCCGGCGGATCCCGCCGGGCAGCCCCCAGGGGCTGCGGGGTTACCGGGGGGCGGCGACCCCCCCGATCGGCAGTGC
>NZ_JBEYVJ010000308.1:0-8677 GCF_040643935.1 Kitasatospora sp. NPDC047058
GCCCGCCGAACAGGAAGGCGACCCGCGGCCGGGTGCCGTCGTGGCGCCCCGTCACGACCCGGGCGGGATCGCCGGAGGCCAGCGCGGCGGCGACGGCCGCGGCGTCCGGGCCGGTCACGGTGCGGCGCTCGGGGAAGGCGTGCCGCCCCAGGGCCGCGGTGTACGCGGCGTCGGCCAGCGGTACCCGGCCCTCCCGCAGCCGGGCGGCGGTGCGCTCGGTGAGCTCGTCCAGCGCCCGCCTGTCGCGGGCCGACAGGACGAGCAGGTGGGAGGCGCGGTCCGGGCCGTCCGGGGGCGCGACCGGGGGCGGCTCCGCCAGGACGACGTGCGCGTTGGTCCCGCCGAAGCCGAACGCGCTGACCCCGGCGAGCCGGGGGCGGTCCGTGCGCGGCCAGGGCGTGCTCTCCCGCTGTACCCGGAACGGGCTGCCGGCGAAGTCGATCGCCGGGTTCGGCGCGGTGAAGTGCAGGGTGGGCGGCAGGGTCTCGTGCCGGAGGGCGAGCACCGTCTTGATGACCCCGGCGACGCCCGCGGCGGCGTCCAGGTGGCCGATGTTCGCCTTGAGCGAGCCCAGCGCGACCGCACCGGCGGGCACCCCGCGGTAGGCCGACGCGAGGGCCCGGACCTCGACCGGATCGCCCAGCGCCGTGCCGGTGCCGTGGGCCTCCACGTAGTCGATCTCCTCAGGCGCGACGCCGGCGTCCCGCAGCGCGGCGGTGATCACCTCGGCCTGGCCGTCGACCGCGGGCGCGGTGAAGCCGACTTTGACCGCGCCGTCGTTGTTCACCGCCGTGCCCTTGACCACCGCGTGGACGGTGTCGCCCGCGGCGAGCGCGTCGTCGAGCCGCTTGAGCACCACCACCCCGACGCCGCTGCCGAAGACGGTGCCGGCGGCCCGGGCGTCGAACGGCCGGCAGTGGCCGTCGGGGGAGAGGAACGAGCCGTCCTGGTGCAGGTAGCCGCGTTCCTGGTCGGGGTTGACGAACACGCCGCCGGCCAGTGCCGTCTCGCAGTCCCCGTCGCGCAGCGCCCGGCAGGCCAGGTGCACGGCGACGAGCGAGGTCGAGCAGGCGGTGCGCAGCGACACGCTCGGCCCGCGCAGGTCGAGCTTGTAGGCGACGCGGGAGGCCAGGAAGCCCAGTTCGTTCCCGAGCAGCACCTGGGTGCGCCCGATGGCGTCGACCACGTCGGGGTTGGAGTGGATGTTGGCCAGGTAGTTGTTGGTGCCGGCGCCGCCGAACACCCCGACCCGCCCGGTGAGGCGCGACGGGACGTGCCCGGAGTGTTCCAGGGCCTCCCAGGCGGTCTCCAGGAACACCCGGTGCTGCGGGTCCATGGTCTCGGCCTCGCGCGGGGTGTAGCCGAAGAACTCCGCGTCGAAGCGGTCGATCCCGTCGAGGGCGGCCCCGGCCGGGACGAAGTTGGGCCGGGCCACGTCCTCGGGCGGGGCCCCGGCCGCGAGCAGTTGTTCCCGGGTGTAGAAGGAGACGGACTCCACGCCGTCCCGCAGGTTGCTCCAGAACTCGTCCAGGTCCCGGGCGCCGGGGAAGCGTCCCGCCATGCCGACGATGGCGATGTCCCGCGCCGTGTGCCGATCGGGCCCGTGCTCTGCCACTGTTGCTCCGTCGAGGGGGAGGAGGTGTACCCGCACCGGGGTGTCCGGTGGGTTCGGCCGGTGTGCCGCAGAGGTCAGTCACCCTCGGGCATCCGGCTGCGTCCGGTCAGGTTGACGAGCACCGTCTCGTCGTTGCCGATGCGTCCCGCCCGGGCCTCGTCGCGGACGGCCGCGATCGTGGCGGCCGCGGCGTGGCAGACGTCGACGCCCTCGAACTCCGCCAGCATCCGGCGGGCGGCGACCAGCGCTTCGCGGTCGGCGGAGAGGATCGACCCGCCGCTCTCGGTGGCGATGGCGTGCAGGTACGGGTAGTAGGGCGCGCCGTCGCCCAGCAGGATGGCGGTGGCCAGCCCGGACGGGTCCTCCAGCCGGTCCGCCTCGGTGAGCTCGCCGCGGCCCTCGCGCCAGCCCTTGGCGGCGGGCGCGCAGGACTCCTCCTGGACCATCAGGAACCGCGGCATCCGGTCGAGTTCGCCGATCTCCCGGTACTCCCGCACGCCCTTGTGCGCGGCGAGCACGCCCATGCCGCTGCTCACCGCCTGCACCACGACGTCCGGGGTGCGGTCCATCGCGTCGAAGGCTTCCAGGTAGGCCAGCTTCAGCCCCTCGCGCCGCGCCCAGTTGAAGAATCCGGCGTCGAGGTGCAGGCCGTTAGCCTCGGCGAACCGGCGGGCCTCGGCGGAGGCGGCCACGTAGCTGCCGGGGACGACCGTGAGCGTGGTCCGGTCGTCCTGCTCGACGTCGTGGTTGGCGACGAAGGCGGCGCCGCAGAAGAAGTGGGCGCGCATTGCGGGGTCCGTCCGGACGGCCCGGGCGAGCGCGGTCGAGCTGTTGCCCGTGCTGGAGGCGACGAACTCCTTCACCCCGAACTGCCGGAGCACGGCCGTGACCACGGAGGCGAGCCGGTCCTTGGTGGTGTTCGTGGGCTGCCGGGACTCGTCCTTGATCCACAGCCCGGGCACGCCGATGGCCTCGCCCAGTCGGGGCGCCGGGCGGCAGGGCGTCCGTACGGTGATCCCGGAGTCGAGGAAGCCGCGGGAGGCGAGCGGCAGGAAGTCGAAGTACACCTGTTCCGGGTCCGCGTGGTCGTGGCGGGACGCGGCGGCCAGGAAGTACCGGGGTTCGAGCGCGCCCGAGCAGGAGGGACATCGGTAGACGGGAGCGGGCGCGAACTCGGCTCGGCAGAGCACGCAGACCAGCGTGAACTTGCCGTCGGCGCCGGTCGGCTGAGCGGTGGGCGAGGCCATGGCGGTCCTTTCACTGCGGTGCGGGGCAGTCGGTTCGGGGGCACAAGCAGGAACGCCCCCCGTGGACACGGGAGGCGTTCCTCGTTTCGCGGCGGTGGGTGCGGGTCAGCCCTCCCCGTTCCACGACCGCCACAGCGCCGCGTAGGACCCGCCGGCGGCGACCAGTTCGTCGTGGGTACCCAGCTCGACGATGCGGCCCGACTCCATGACGGCGACCCGGTCCGCGTCGTGGGCGGTCTGCAGCCGGTGGGCGATGGAGATGACCGTCCGGTCGGAGCGCACGGCGGCCATGGCCCGTTCGGCCTGCCGCGCCGTGGCCGGATCCAGCAGCGAGGTCGCCTCGTCGAGGATCAGCGTGTGCGGGTTGGCCAGGTGGACCCGGGCGAGGGTGAGCTGCTGGGCCTGGGCCGCGTCGAGTTCGAGGCCGCCGGCCCCGAGCGCGGAGTCCAGTCGGTCCGGGAGGTCGCGCACCCAGTCGGCCTCGACCAGGGCGAGCGCGGCGAGGATCTCGTCGTCGCCGGCGTCCGGGGCGGCGATGGTCATGTTGTCCCGGAGGGTGCCCATGAACACGTGGTGCTGCTGGGTGATGAGGACGATGCGTTCGCCCAGCTCGCCCGCCGCCGCCAGGTCGGCGACCGGCACGCCGCCGACCCGGATGTGTCCCGCGGCCGGGGCGTCAACGCCGGACAGCAGCTTGCCGAGGGTGGACTTCCCGGCGCCGGACGGGCCGACGATCGCCAGCCGCTCGCCCGGGCGGACCACCAGGTCGATGTCGGTGAGCACGTCGTGCGAGCCCGGGTAGGCGTACCGGACGCCGCCGACCTCGATCCGGTCGTCGGACGGCCGCCGGTCGAGCACCGACGGATCCTCGGACACCAGGCTGACGCCCTTGATGCGGGCGAACGAGGCCCCGCTGCGCTGCAGTTGCTCCACCCAGTTGAGCGCGCGGTCGAGCGGGTCGACCAGCTGCCACATGTACAGGCTGCCGGCGACCACCGTGCCCAGCCTCACCGCGCCGTCAAGGTAGCCGAGGCCGCCGACCAGCAGGATCAGCGCCATGGGCAGCGAGTGGGCGAACTCGGTGATCGGAAACAGCACGGTGCGCAGGAACAGGGTGCGCACCCCGGCCCGGTAGGTGGTGTCGATGGCCCGGTCGACGGCGAGGTTCTGGCGCGGGCCGAGCCCGAACGCCTCGACGGTGCGGGCGCCGTGGGCGGTGGCGTTGAGCGCCTCGGTGACCCCGCCGGCGGCGGCGCCCTCGGCGAGGTAGGCGTCCCGGGCCCGGTTCAGGTACCAGCGGCTCACCGCCCAGACGATCGGCAGGCTGACCAGCGCGCACAGCCCGATCAGCGGGTCGAGCAGGAATGCGGCGACGAAGATGAACAGCACCTGGACGCCGGCGATGAAGACGTCCGGGGCGGCGTTGCGCAGGGTGGCGGCCACGGTGCCCACGTCGAGGGAGGAGCGGGTCACCAGGTCGCCGGTGCCCACCCGCTCCGCGTACCGTCCGGGCAGTGCCAGCGTCCGGTCGATGACCTCCTCCCGCAGCCGGGCCAGGGCACGCTCCCCGAACCGGTGCGAGTGGTAGCGCGCGAAGCGGGTCAGCAGCAGCTGGGCGAGGGCGAAGCCGAGCACCGCCGCGGCCAGTCCGTCGACCTGGCCGACGGTCAGCTCGCCGTTCTCGACGCGGGTGACGATGCGGCCCAGGAGCCAGGGTCCGGCGACCCCCGCCAGTGCGGCGAGACAGGTGAGCAGGAGTATCCCGGACATCGCCCGGCCGTCGTCGGCGATCAGGCGCCAGCTGGCCCGTCGGACGGTCGCCGGGTCGGCGACCGGGAGTCGGCGGGCCTCGTCGTCGTGGCTCATCGGGCCAGTCCTTCCTGGGGCTCCGTGGTGGCGTCGGTGCCGGCCCCGGTGTCGCCGCGGAACACCAGTGCCGCGTAGGCGGGTTCGGAGGCGAGTAGTTCGCCGTGGGTGCCCACGGCGCGGACCTTGCCGTCCACGAGGTGGCAGACCTGGTCGGCCCGGCCGAGGACCAGCGGGGAGGTGCTGACGACCAGGGTGGTGCGGTCGGCGCGGTAGGCGCCGATCCGGGAGGCGGCGGCGGCCTCGGTGAGGGCGTCGAGGGCCGAGGTGGGCTCGACGAGCAGCAGGACCTCGGGGTCGGCGAGCAGGGCCCGGGCCAGCCGCAGCCGCTGGAGCTGGCCGCCCGAGACGTTGCGGCCGCGGTCCTCCAGTGGCGCGTCCAGGCCGCCGGGCAGGAGGTCGACGATGTCCTCGGCCGCCGCCGCGTGCAGGGAACGCTCGATCTCCACCGCCGTGCGCCCGCCCTGGACCGCCACCGCGGAGCCCAGGGTGCCGCCGAACACGTAGGACTCGTTGTCGGACACCAGGACGTGCCGGCGCAGCGCGGTCGTCTCCCAGTCGGAGACGCCGACGCCGTCCCAGGTGGCGTCGGACTCGGCGTAGCCGGCCAATCGGTCCACCACGGCGCGGGCCTCGTCCGGTCGCGCCGCGACCAGGGCCGTGACCTGCCCGGGGCGCAGCACCAGGCCCGACTCCGGGTCGTGCAGCTCCGCCGGAGCGGCGGGCGGCGTCGTGTGGGTGCGCTCGCGGGCCGACTCGGGCCGCAGCGCCAGGATGTCGACGACGCGGCGGGCGGAGACGAGGCCGCGCGGGAGGTCGTCGGCGCCCTCGATGAAGAACGAGACGGGTACCAGGAGCGCAGCCACGTACCCGTAGACGGCGACCAGTTCGCCGACCGTGATGTCGCCGGCCGCCGCCATCCGCGCGCTGAGCCAGGTCACCACGGCCAGGAAGACGACGGGCAGGCAGGCGCCCAGGGCCTGGACCCAGCTGGTGAGGGAGGCCACCTGGTAGCCGAGCGGCACCAGGTCCTGGGAGCGCTGCCGGTAGCGCCTGGCGAACATCGGCTTGCCGCCGATGCCGTTCAGCACCCCGAGCCCGGCCACCATGTCGCCGGCCAGGGCGGTCAGCGCCCCTTGCTCCTCGCGGTACCGGCCCTCGGCGCCGTGCAGCTTCTCCAGCAGCGGACCGATGGTGACGGCCAACAGCGGGACGCCGAGCAGGATCACCGCCGCCAGGACGGCGGAGATCCTGACCAGTAGGACGGCGGTGGCGAGGTATGCGACAACCGCGCCGACGCCGGGCCCCGTGATGGTCAGGGTCTGGGCGATCCGGCTGATGTCACCGGCCTGCAGGTGCGTCAGCTCGCCGGCCGACACCTGGCGCGGCAGCGTCGTCCCCAGCCGGTTCACGTGGCGGGTGATGGCCTGGACGGTCCGGTAGGCGGCGTCGATCCGGATGAACGTCATCGTGCGGTGCCGCAGGATGCCGAGGACGGCGACGAGCGCGCCGACCGCGAGGACCACCGCCACCCAGCCGACCAGCGCCCCGGTGTCGCGCCCGCGCAGCCCGTCGTCGATCGTCCGCGACATCAGGTACGGCGGCAGCATCAGCGCGCACATCCACAGACTTCCCCATGTCGCGCCGAGCAGTACCCGTTTGCGCTGCATCGACACGAGCCACCAGAGGAACCGCATCGGGCTCCGGTGGTCGGGCGACCCCGGGTCGGCGTACGGGACCCGGCGTGTACCCGTGGGCTGGTCTGGTCCGTCGGTCATCTCGCTCGTCCTTGGGTAGGTTTGCTGGGACTCGATGCGGCGGTGTCCGGCGTGGATCGGGCACCCGGGCCGCACGACGTCCTGGCAGGGGCGCCCCGAGTTCTGGCAGGGGCACCCCGCGGCGTCCGGTGGCGTTGGCCGTCGGGGGACGGCGTCCTGCAAGGGGGGAGTGCTCCCTGCCGGAATGCCCGTGACGTCCGGGATGCGGACGCTCTCCCCCGTCCGGGGGGCGGGTCTGGCGGAGACAAGAACGCTCCACACGGCCGATCGTGCGGAGCGGAGTCGTGGTGCGCACACTGCACCAACATCGGACCCATATTCTTAGAGCCGTGTGGGCTTGTCAATATCGGGCCAGATCGGGTGCCGCGTAAGGTGGTTGGGCCCGACTGCCCGACTACGCGACGGGTCCGGCCCGCCCCGCAGCGGCGCGGGCCTCTGTCACGCGGCGGTGTCGCCGCGCAGCAGGCCGGACCCGTCGGGCGCCTCGGCCGGGTCGTGGCCGGTCGTCACCACCCGGTTGTGTTCGTCGACGAAGACGACCCGCGGCTTGAGCGCGCGGGCCTCGTCCTCGGACACTTGGGCGTAGGCGATGACGATGACCAGGTCGCCGGGGCTGATGAGCCGTGCGGCGGCGCCGTTGATTCCGATCACCCCGGAGGCCCGGGGGCCTTCGAGGACATAGGTGGAGAGCCGTGCGCCGTTGTCGATGTCGACGATGTCGACCCGCTCGCCGGCCAGCAGGCCGGCCTCCTCCATGAGGTCGGCGTCAATCGTCAGGGAGCCGACGTAGTGGAGGTCGGCCTGGGTGACGGTGGCGCGGTGGATCTTGGACTTCATCATCGTCAAGTACATGCTTGTGGTCCTCGGGGAACGATGGATTCAGCTGGTGGTCAGGCCCGGATGCGAACTGCCGCACGGCGGCGGTGGGAGCGATGCACGGGAGTGGTCACGGCGTCGCCGGCGGGCCGGCGTCGCCAGAGTGTCCGGCCGCCGAAGTACCCGGGATGCCACCGTACTCGAAGAATCCCGGGCTTGAACCGGCGGAGGATGATTGTCCGGAAATCGGTCGTCCTGAGCAGTGCCCGCGAGCCCTCGGCCCGCAAGGTGTCCGGCGTGGGGGGAATCAGGCCCTCGCTCGTCATCCGGCACGACTCCAGGGGCGCCCACGGGATGGCCCCGGTGCCGGCCGTCACCAGGCCTGTCAGGACGCGGCGGTCGCTGACGCCGGCTTGTCCCGGCCCGGACGCTGAACGTGGAGTAACCCGCGCGAGCGCGGGGCCGACCACTGGCCGTTCATTACCCCGGAACGCCAGCGCCGGCTACTGCCTCGGCCGTTACAATGGAGAACGCAGTGAGGGCTCGCGGCCCGTGCGCGTGTCAGGTCTGCTTTCACGGACCCCGGCCGACGGCCGGGGTTTCGTCATACCGCGCCGCGTCCGCCTCTTCGGCCAACTCCGTTGCGGAGCCGGGGCCTTCGGCAGGTATCGCGCGGCCGCGCCCGTGTGGGACGGCAACCGGAACATCGTCACCACCTTCGGGCCGGACGCCTAGGCGTACGCCGCCAACGGCGTCTGGCGGCTGCGGGTGACCGACCTCCAGGGTGACTGGCCCGGGGTGATCAAGAGCCGGTCCCTGCGGTTCTGACGGCCCGGCGGGATGCGGGTCGCCCGGGGCCGGCCGGTCAGCCGGCCCCGAGGGCGGCCGCCTCCTGCCGGATCAGCTCGCGCAGGGCCGCCAGCCGGGGCCTCCCGTCGTCCAGCCGCCACTGCATCTCCAGCGGCAGGGTGGCCCGGTCCGCGAGCCGGACGGTGACCACGTCCTCGGTCAGGTGCCCGGCCAGCGAGGCGGGGACGAGCGAGAAGGCACGGTTCTGCGCGAGCAGGTAGAGCCGCGACCCGACGATCCGCGGCGGGCTGACCAGGACCGGCGGCTCCACCCCGCGCTCCGAGCAGAGCCCGAGCACGTGGTCGTAGTAGCGCGGGTGCTGCTCCCGTGACCAGAGCAGCAGCGGCAGGTCGCGCAGCTCGTCCAGTCGGATCGCGTCCCGCCCGGCCAGCGCGTGCCGGCGGCTGAGCGCCACCCGGACCGGCTCGTCGGAGCATCGGGGAGAGCTGGCCGTACTCGATGTGCGGCGCCGGGATGCTCTGGGTGTTGCCGCCGGCGGCGGCGAG
>NZ_JBEYVJ010000309.1:0-8671 GCF_040643935.1 Kitasatospora sp. NPDC047058
CGACGCCGACGCTGGACAGCGCCTGGGCGGTCGGCAGGCCGGCCCGCTGGAGGAAGCGCGTGTTCTCGCTGCCGGGCCTTGGCGAGCTGGACCTTGAGACGGTCCTGGAGCAGGTCGACCATGGCCTGCGCGACGGACGGGCGGGCCACCGTGTGGTGGGACTCCTGGGACAGCTTCACGCGGGCCGCGAGGACGGGCTCGTGGGCCCGGCCGAGCAGCACCAGGACCTTGGCCCTCGCGTAGCCGGGCGCGGCCGGGGAGACCGCGCCCCGGGTCGTCACCCGGACGTCGACGGCGGATCGGGCCTGCCGGGGTGTCAGGGATGTCATCGGACTTCCTTCCGGTCAGCCGGCGTGGTGGGAGGGCGCACCGGCGGGCACGGCCGTGCGGACCGCGGTGCCGGTGGTGCCGAGCAGGATGCCGAGGGCGTTGTCGACGGGACCGATCGCGGCCAGGCCGCCGGTGCGCTCGACGAAGGAGGCGGCGGCTTCGGCCTTGGGGCGCATGGAGCCCTCCGGCAGGTCCAGTCCGCGCAGCCACGCCGGGGTGGCGGTGAGGAGCGGCCGGGGGTGGGCGGTGCCGAAGCCGGCGAACACGTGGGTGACGTCGGTGAGGATCAACAGCGCGTCGGCGTCGAGCTGTTCGGCCAGCAGCGCGGCCGTGCGGTCCTTGTCGACGACCGCCTCGACGCCGGTCAGCCGGCCGGTGTCGGGATCGTGGACGACCGGCACCCCGCCACCTCCGGCGCAGACCACCAGCGTTCCGCCGCCGAGGAGTTGCCGGACGAGCGGCGCTTCGATCACCGCCCTGGGTTCGGGTGAGGGCACGACGCGGCGGCGGGCCCGGCCGTCCGGTGCGGTGGACCAGCCGAGTTCGCGGGAGAGCCGTTCGGCCTGCCGGTCGGTGAGCGGCTGCCCGATGAACTTGGCGGGGTGGGTGAAGGCCGGGTCGTGCGGATCGACCTCGGTGTGGGTGACCAGGGCGGCCACCGCCTTCCCCGGCAGGCGGCCGCGGAGTTCGCGGGCGAGCAGGGTGCCGATCATGCCCTGGGTCTGGGCGCCGAGGACGTCCAGCGGGTACGGCGCGGTGAGGGTGGGGTCGGTCTCGCTCTCGACGGCGAGCAGGCCGATCTGCGGGCCGTTGCCGTGGGTGACGACCACCTCGTGCCCGGCCTCGACGAGTTCGGCGATCGACCGGGCGGACTGCCGGACGTGGTGCAACTGGACGGCGGCGTCGGGGTGTTCGCCCCGCTGGAGCAGGGCGTTCCCACCGAGGGCGACGACGATGCGCATGGTTCAGTCCCTTCCGAGGGTGGCGACCAGGACCGCCTTGATGGTGTGCATCCGGTTCTCGGCCTGGTCGAAGACCAGGCTCGCGGGCGATTCGAAGACCTCGTCGGTGACCTCCAGCCCGTCCAGGCCGTACTGCTCGGCGAGCCCGGCGCCGAGGTCGGTGCGACGGTCGTGCAGCGCGGGCAGGCAGTGCAGGAACGCGGTCTCCGGATTCCCGGTGGCCGCCAGGGTCTTGGCGTTCACCTGGTAGGGCAGCAGCAGCTCGATCCGCTCGCGCCACTTCTCCGGCTCCTCCCCCATCGAGACCCACACGTCGGTGCAGAGGTAGTCGGCGCCGCGGACCGCCTCCGCGACGTCCTCGACGAGGGTGATCCGCGCGCCGCTCTCCAGCGCGAGCCGCCGGGCCGAGGCGACCACCTGCGGCTGCGGCCACAGCGGGCGCGGCGCGGCGATCCGCACGTCCATGCCGAGCAGGGCGCCCATCGTCAGCAGGGAGTTGGCGGTGTTGTTGCGGGCGTCGCCGAGGTAGCAGAAGGAGATCCCGGTGAGCGGCCTGCCGCTGTGCTCGCGCATCGTGAAGACGTCGCACAGGCTCTGCGTCGGGTGGCAGGCGTCGGTCAGGCCGTTGTACACGGGGACGCCCGCGTGGCGGGCGAGTTCGGTGACGGTGTCCTGGTCGAAGCCCCGGTACTCGATGCCGTCGTACATCCGGCCGAGGACCCGGGCCGTGTCGGCGGTGCTCTCCTTGTGGCCGATGTGCGAGCTGTCCGGACCGAGGTAGGTGGTGGTGGCGCCCTGGTCGGCCGCCGCGACCTCGAAGGCGCAGCGGGTGCGGGTGGAGTTCTTCTCGAAGATCAGGGCGATCCGGCGGCCGGTCAGCCGGGGCCTCTCGGTACCGGCCCGCCGCGCGGCCTTCAGCTCGGCGGCGAGGTCGAGGAGGTGGTGGATCTCGGCGGCGGTGAAGTCCGCTTCGGTCAGGTAGTGCCGGCCGTGCAGGTCGGTGGTCATGACGGTCTCCCCTCGGATCGGTTCAGTGGACGGCGTCGCGCTGGATCGGGCAGCTCATGCAGCGCGGGCCGCCCCGCCCGCGGCCGAGCTCGGAGCCGGCGATGGTGACGATCTCGACGCCCTGCTTGCGCAGGTAGGTGTTGGTGGTGGTGTTGCGCTCGTAGCCGACGACGACCCCGGGCTCCAGCGCGAGGAAGTTGCTGCCGTCGTCCCACTGTTCGCGTTCGGCGGCACGGACGTCCTGGTCGGCGGAGAGGAAGCGGACCTTCTCCAGTCCGAGGCCCTCGGCGAGGGAGGCCGCGAGGCCGGTGTCGGGGCGGACGTCGAAGCCGGCGGGACGCTCGGGGGCGGGCGTCAGGGTCCAGGAGCGCAGCGGCTCGGCGAGGCCGGGGTAGCGGACGAAGGTGTCCCGGTCGATCATCGTCAGGACGGTGTCGAGGTGCATGAAGGCCCGGCTCGCGGGCAGCCGTACGGCGATCACCCGCCGTGCCGTGCCGTACCGGAACAGCGTCTGCGCGAGCTGTTCGACGGCCTGGGGGGTGGTGCGCTCGCCCATGCCGACCATGACGACGCCCTCGCCGACGACGTGCACGTCGCCGCCCTCCAGGGTGGTGCCCGGCACCGGGGCGGTGCCGTCGAGCAGCGGCGGGGCGGTCTCGGCGAACAGCGGGTGGAAGCGGTAGATCGCGGCGGTGTGCAGGGTCTCCCGGCTGCGGGCCGGGCGGGCCATCGGGTTGAGGCTGTACCGGGCGCCGATCCAGCAGGAGTTGTCGCGCGGGAAGAGGTGGTTGGGCAGCGGCGGCAGGGCGAAGTCCTGCTCTCCGAGGGTGCTCCAGACCAGGCTGCGCGGGGTCCCGAGCGGCAGGTCGTCCTTGAGGACGCCGCCGATGAGGTAGTCGGCGAGGGTCGCGCCGTCCAGTTCCCCGCACAGCTCCCGGACCGGGTCGACCAGGGCGGGGCCGACGGTGGCCGCGGTGACCACCTGGCCCAGCAGCCATGCGCGGGCCGGCGGCAGTTCGAGGGTCTCGCCGAGCAGGTCGGCGTAGTGGTGGACGCGGACGCCGTGGTCGCGCAGCACCTGGGCGAAGGCGTCGTGCTCCTCGCGGGCGCGCTTGGCCCACAGGATGTCGTCGAACAGCAGTTCGTCGACGTTGCGCGGGGTCAGCCGGGACAGTTCCAGGCCGGGGCGGTGCAGGATCACCTGGTGCAGGCGGCCGGCCTCGGAATCGACACGCAGAGCGGACATGGGTGGTACTCCCTCGTGGTCGGTGCGGGTGGCGCCACTGCGGACGGCGGCGCCGGTGCCCCCGGTGGGCGGTCAGGCAGGGCGGTCAGGCAGGGCGGGCCGGGACGGACGCCCGGGGGCGGCGGCCGGGTCCGGGGCGGCCCGGCCGGTGTGCGGCCGCTTGAGCCAGATGTAGACGGGGATGCCGAGCAGGATGGTGAACAGGCCGTAGTAGACGGTCTGGTAGCCGCTGCCCTGGATCGACCAGTACGAGAAGGCCAGCGCGAGGACCGTGACGGTGACGTCCCGGGCGAACCTCCGGCGGTCCGGCTCCTCCCGGCCGCGCCGGACCAGCCCGAGCAGCTGGGCGGCGGCCGACACCAGGTACGGGATGACCGCGGTGAGCACGCTGAGCAGCACGATCTCGGTGAACACCTGCGTGAACCGGGTGTAGCTGACCACGGTGAGCACCGAGGCGAGGACCGTCGCGGAGACGATGCCGACGGCGGGCACCCCGTCCCTGGTCCCGCCCCTGGTCCTGGCGAACGCGGCCGGGAAGAGCCCGTCGCGGGCCGCCGCCATCGGCATCTCGGCGCAGATCAGGGTCCAGCCGTTGAGTGCGCCGAGCCCGGAGACGATCGCCGCCGCGGCGACCAGGTTCCCGGCCCAGGTACCGCCCGCGATGTTGTTCACGGCGTCGGTGAACGGCGCGCCGGAGCCGACGAGCCGGTCGTGCGGGACGGTCCCGAACACCGCGAGGGTGCCGAGCAGGTAGATCACCGCGCAGGCCAGCGTGCCGTAGACCGTCGCCCGGGGCACGTTGCGCCGCGGGTCGCGGACCCGGCCGGCGGCCACCGAGGCGGTCTCCAGCCCGATGTAGCTGAACAGGGCGATGGCCCCGGCCGCCGAGACCGCGCCGAGCGCCGAGGTACCGGAGGCGTTGAAGGCACCGAGGTTGCCGGACTTCAGGAAGAACAGACCGGCCGTCGCCATGAACGCCAGCGGCAGGAACTTCAGGACCGTGGTGGCGACTTGGAAGGCCCCGATGCTGCGCACGCCGACGAGGTTGACGGCGGCGGGCGCCCAGAGCCCCACCAGGGCGATCGCCACGGACCCCCAGGTGTGGTGTCCCTTGTTGACGAACACCTCGACGTATCCCACCCAGGCCACGGCGATGGCCGCGTTGCCCGCCCACGCCGTGATCCAGTACGACCAGGCGGTCAGGAAGCCGGCGAACTCGCCGAACGCCTCGCGGGCGTAGACGTACGGACCGCCGCTGCCCGGGGACCGTTCGGCCAGGCGTCCGAACGTGACGGCCAGCGCCAGCGCGCCGATCGTCACCAGCACGAACGCGACCAGGGCGATCGGGCCGTAGGGGGCGAGGGCGGACGGCAGTGCGAAGACCCCGGTGCCGATGATGCTGCCGACGACGAGTGCCGTCGCGGCGGGCAGCCCGAAGGACCTCTCCTGCGGCGGCCGGTCGGCCGGGGGTCTTCCCTGATCGGCTGGGGACATGCGCGTGCTCCTTCGTGCCGGGCCGGAGGCTGACGCGGCCCGGTGGCCGTGTCCGCTGAGGCTGATCCTCGAAGGAGCGGGGTACCGCGCAGCAGGGGCCATCGGTCCCTTGTCCGGTCGCCACGGGTCCCGGTGCGGACATCCGAGGGTCCCGGCGGGCCGGCGCGGGACGAACCAGGTCGGGCCCGGAGCAGGCCGACGGCGGAACGACCCGGCCCAGGCCGGGAGCAGGCCCGGAGCAGACATGCCCGGTGTGGCCCGGGACCGCCCGGCCCGGGACCACCAGGCGGCCGGGCGGGGACCGAACGACCCTCGCCCGCCGCGGCCGCGAGGCGAAGAATCGGCCCCATGGAACCGGACCGCACCCCTGCCGCGCACGACCCGCTGGACCCGCGGCACTGCCTGCTCCTGCTCGCGGGCGCCTCGGTCGGCCGTGTGGTCTACACGGTCGGCGCCCTGCCGGCCGTCCTGCCGATCCGCTACCGGCTCGGCCGGGACGGCAGCGTGCTGCTGCGCGCCACCGCCCCGTCCGAACTGGTGCGGGCGGTCTCCGGCGCAGTGGTGGCGTTCGAGGCCGGGGAGGTCGACGCGACGGACGGGACCGGCTGGAGCGTGACCGTGCTGGGGCGGGCGGACGTCTCGGACGACCCCGCTGCGGAGCCCCCGGCCGTGCCCGAGGCCCGGCCGTCCCGTCAGGTCTCGATCCGGATCCGGCCCGAACTGGTCACCGGACGCCTGCTGCCGGACCCCGGCCCCTGACGGGGATCGGACGCGGGGGACCCGGAGCCCCCGCCGGGGTCAGACGGCCAGCGGTGCCGACCAGACCATCCGGGTGCCGCCCTCGGCCGGGCGGTCCAGCTCGAACGACCCGCCCAGCGCCTGGGCCCGCTCCGCCAGGTTGCGCAGCCCGCTGCGCCGCCCCTGCTCGGGGACGCCGACACCGTCGTCCTGCACGGACAGCGCCACCCGCCCGTCCGCCGCCTTGAGCTGCACCTCGACCCGGCGGGCCTTCGCGTGCCGGGCGGCGTTGCTGAGCGCCTCGGCCAGCACGGCGAGGACGTGCTCCGCCACCTCCGCGGGGACGTCGGTGTCCAGCAGGCCCTCCATGCTCAGCCGCGGCGCGTAGCCGAGCGCCGCCTGGGCCTGCTCGACCACGCGGACGGCCCGGGCCCGCAGCCCGTGGCCGCCGGCCTCCTCCCGTGCCCGGAGGCCGAAGATCGTCGACCTGATGATCTTGATGGTGTCGTCGAGGTCCCCCACCGCGCGCAGCACCCGGTCCGAGGCCCCGGAGTGGTCGATGAGCCGCGCGGCGCTCTGCAGGGTCATCCCCGTGGCGAAGAGCCGCTGGATGGCCAGGTCGTGCAGGTCGCGGGCGATGCGGTCGCGGTCCTCCAGCACCGCCAGCTGCTCGGCGTCGCGGCGGCGCTCCGCCAGCTCCAGCGCCAGCGCGGCCTGGTCGGCGAAGCCCAGCAGCGGCCCGATCTCCCGGTCGGTGAACCCGGGCTGGCCGGTCTCCCTGGCCAGCAGCAGCACGCCGTCGATCTGTCCCTGCGCCCGGCCCAGCGGCACCGCGACCGCCGGCCCGAGCCCGTCGAACCGGCTCGGGCCCGCGGCCAGCCGCGGATCACCGGCCAGGTCCGTCGTCGTCACCGGCACCCCGGAGGCGCAGGCCTCGCCCGACAGCGACCCCTCCAGCGGCACCACCAGGCCGGTCCGGACGCCGGTGTCCCCGCCCAGCGCCAGCTCCACCCGCAGCGCAGCCGTCCCGGCCACCGGCACGGAGACGTCGGCCAGGTCCGCGCCGGTGATCTCCCGCGCCCGCTGCGCGATCAGCTCCAGCACCTCCGACCGGGATCCGCCGGACAGCAGCGCGCGGGTGATCTCCGCGCTCGCGCTCAGCCAGCGCTGCTGGCGCTGGGCCTCCTCGTACAGCCGGGCGTTGTCGATCGCGACCCCGGCGGCCACGGCCAGCGTGGAGATCACCGCCTCGTCGTCGGCGTCGAACTCCTCCCCGCCCTGCTTGTCCGTCAGGTAGAGGTTCCCGAAGACCTCCTCGCGCACCCGCACCGGCACGCCGAGGAAGCTGCGCATCACCGGGTGGTGCGCCGGGCAGCCCACGGACGACGGGTGCTCGGAGAGGTTCGCCAGCCGCAGCGGCGCCGGATGGTGGATCAGTTCGCCCAGCAGGCCCCGTCCGGTCGGGTACGGGCCGATCCGGGCGATCTCCGCCGCCGACAACCCGACCGTGTGGAACTGCGACAGCGTCTCGCCGTCCGGGCCGATCACGCCGAGTGCCGCGTACCGCGCGTCCACCAGGACCGCGGCGGCCTCGACGATCCGCCGCAGCACCTGCGTCAGGTCCAGCTCCCGGCCGACCGACAGCACCGCCTCCAGCAGGCTGTGCACCCGGTCCCTGGTGCCCCGGGCGTCGTCGATCCGCGCCTGGAGCTCCTCCAGCAACTCGTCCAACCGGAGCTGCGGCATCCGCGGCCGCACCGTCTCGCTGCTCACGGATGCCCTCCTCGTCTCCGACGCCGCGCCGATTGTCGCAGATGGCGGCACACCCCGGACGCCCCAGTCCCACCTTCCCCGCCGCACCCTTCCCCACGGCACCCGCCGACGGCCCGGGACCTTCGGCACCGCGGTGGGGCTGCTCGGCCCCTGTGGCCGGCCGTGCACCGGGCGGGAGGCTGGTCGCCGGACGAGCCGCGCAGACCGCTGCCGCGGCCGCCCGGGGACCAGGGAGGTCACGCACATGGTGCACAGCGTGGTGGTGGGGATCGACGGTTCGGCGCAGAGCGCGGCCGCGGCCGACTGGGCCGCCGAGGAGGCCTGGCGGAGGGGGCTCCCGCTGCGGCTGGTCCACGTCGCGGGAACGGAGGTCGATGCCCTGGACCGCGACCTCGGGGGCGGGGGCGCGACACCGGAGCCCCTGGCCGCGATCCGCGACCGCATCACGGCGGCCCTGCCCGGCCTGGAGGTCTCGCTGCAGCTCCTCCCCGGCAACCCCGCGGAGACGCTCGCCGCCGCCCGCCGGACCGAGGTGCTGGTCCTCGGGTCGCGCGGCCTCGGCGGCTTCGCCGGCCTGCTGGTCGGCTCCGTCGGCCTGCGCACCGCCGCCCGCGCCGCCTGCCCCGTCGTGCTGGTCCGTGCCGGAGCGGACGGGCGGGGCGGATCGCCCGGCGACGTCGTCGTGGGCGTCGAGGGCGACCGTCCGTGCGACGCCGTGCTGGCCTTCGCCTTCCGGCACGCGGCGGAGACCGGAGCCGTCCTGCGCGCGGTGGAGAGCCGCACCACGTCCCACGGCCCATACACCACCGAGGCCCCGGTGGCCGAACGGGAGATCAGGGAGTCGCTGGCGGCGGCCGAGCAGCTCAAGCTGCGGGACGCGCTGGCCCACTGGCAGGACAAGTACCCGGAGGTCCGCACCGAGGCGGAGGTCTGCCCGTGGAGTCCCGCACGGGTCCTGGTGGAGGCCTCCCGCAGCGCCTCGCTGGTGGTCCTGGGACGGCGCACCTCCCGGCATCCGCTGGCCGGGCCCCGGCTGGGGCCGGTGGCCGTGTCGGTACTCCGGCTCCCTCCCAGCGGGCCAGCCGGAGGGTGGCGGCCAGGCCGAGGCCGCTGCCGGGCT